>JADLHH010000457.1 GCA_020848855.1 Anaerolineae bacterium
GCCAGCGCCACGAGGATCAGCAGCGTGCGCCCTTCTATCGATTCGGCGGCAACCAGTGTCACGAAGATCACGAGGGTGGTGATGAACACGAACACGAACACTCGCAGCGCCATGTTCATCTGGTAGCGGATGTCGATCACCCGGTACGAAACCAGCGCGTAGGCTGCGCCGATCAGGCTGACGAGCGCCGCGAACTGCCCCACCAGCAGCAGCGTGTCCGTCCCGCTGATCACCAGCACCACGCTGATCAGCAGCCCGGCGGTGTCGATCACCCAGA
Source organism: Anaerolineae bacterium (assembly GCA_020848855.1). The sequence goes on from JADLHH010000457.1 coordinate 278, forward strand.
ACAGCGCCCGGTTGGCGACTTCCGGCAGCGACGCCCGGTAGAAGGCATAAAATACTGTGCCGATCAGCGCCAGCGACAGAATCAACATGCCGCTGAGCAGCAGCGCGGGCAGCAGGGAAGGGTTGCTGGCGCTCGTCGCCAGCCAGTTCTCCTCGCCGATTCCGTGCGGGCTGTCCAGCAGGATGCCAACGGCGACCACTGCCAGCCACGCGCTCCCGCCGATCAGCCAGCTTCGTGGCACGCGCTGGTTCACGTCGCCGATCACCAGCGCGCCGAAGGCGATGATCATCGCCGCTTGAGCCAGCACCGGCGGGGAGGTTCGCAGCGCCGGGACGAGGTGCGCCGCGCTGGTCAGCAGCGAGAACAGCACCGCCAGCATCAGCGACCAGCGGACGCTGCGGAAGCGCTCGGTTTGGGCATACTGGTAGATCAGCAGCAGGGCATGTGCCATCAGGCTGACGAGAAGCGCCGTACCGACGAGTGGGTACATGAAGTTTCCCTGGAGGCTACTTCAGGATGTAGTACGTGCCCTTCTTCGAGCCGACTTTCAGCAGGATTCCCCGCTCGACCATGTCGGCGAGGTCAAGGCGCAGTGTCTCCGCCGAAACCCCCTGGCACAGCGACCGGTACTCCCGGTTGGTGATCGACCCGTGATCGCGGATGTACTGAAGCGCCCGTGCCTGTCGGTGGTTGGTGTTGCGCACCCAGTCCGGCACAGCCTGTTTTTCGCGGGAATTGTACAGCGACACGGCGAAGCTGTACGGGCGGGCGTCGAAGCTCGGCGGCAGATGTCCGGCTTGCTCCATTACTTCCATCATCCGGTCGATGCCCAGCCCCAGTTCCTCGATGTAGCCCCACTGGAACAGCCCGTTGACGATGCGCGGGTTGCGGCTGAAATGCTCGTCCACGATGTTCTCGACGGTGATGAAACCGGGGAGACCCCCCGGCGAGATGACTTCCAGCCGGTCGGAATACATGCGGATTTCGATGCGCCGCCCCTTGATGCGGTAGTCGCGGTGACAGATGGCGTTCACAATCGCTTCGCGGACGGCGAACTGCGGGTACTCGAAGGTTTCTTCGCGCTCCAGCCCCTTGACCACGGCGCTGACCGCCATCTCGCTCCAGATCAGGTTCCATGCCGACTCGATCAGGCGCGGCAGCGGACCTGCCAGTTCTTCGCGGCGCGAATAACCCGCCAGCCCGTTTTCGCCGCGCGGCGTTTTGCCGACGAACTTGGCGAACACGACGCCGCTCTGCGGCAGCCAGTGCTGCGGGTACTCCGTGAACAGCAGCACGCCGCTGACGGTCGCCCGGTCAGCCGAATCCACCGCGCCGATTTCGCGCAGCAGGTCTTCGATCTTGCCGTTGTACGGGCGCTTGGTGCGTTCGGCGCGCTTGGCAAGGTACTCGTCGATCATCTTGCGGCTGAAGTCGTCTTTGGTCGCGCCGCCGACCGGTTCGGATTCGTAGTCGCCGGTGCTTTTGGCGCTTGCCAGCTTGAGGATTTCCTGACCGCCGAGCGGGCGGTTCAGCCGGTCGTTGCGGATCAGCACGCGACCGTCGCTCAGGGCGTGCAGTTCGATACTGCGCGGCACGCGCAGCGCGAAAACCGTGCTGCCGGTCTCCATCTCGACCGGCTCCCAGTTGCCGGTGACGATTGACGGGCTGCACAGCGAGTCGGCTTCCTTGAGTGCCGACGCCAGCGTCTCATTTTCGACCTTCTGCGAGGCTTCGCCGCTGTCTTTCAAGCCAACCACCAGCGTCCCGCCTTCCGTATTGGCGAAGGCGACGAGGGTTTCGGCGATCTGACGGGCATCTGGTATCTCCAGGAAGTTGAGCCTGGGACCGGGACCGTTCTTTAAAAAATCTGGATTTAACATACGCTTATAGCTTGGTGGTGTTGGAATATCGTCTCATTTTAACACGGAAAACGAACGATCCAACGGTACTAAACGACCGTTCGAATACTCATACCGAATGTCATGGGTTGGGTAGGTGCGGCGAATACCCATCGCAGCCGCGCGGCTTCCCCTCCTTGAAGCGGGCGCGGCGCTGTCTCGGTTCGCCGTGCCGTTCGCGCCCCCCTCCGGCGCGGGCGGTTTTCGGCGGCGAAAGCCGGGGCAGATGTGGGCAGCAGGCGGGTTTGATTGCCGATTTATTCGGGACTATACTCAGGATATGAGCGTAAATCACCTGCGAAATCTGGTCGGCGACCGCCTGCGGACGCTGCCTATCCTCGTATTATACCTCACCGATGGCTGCAATAGTCGATGTGTTACGTGCGATATCTGGCGAAACCCGCGCCGCAACATGAAAATGGAGCTGGTCGAGGCAATCGCCGGCGATATGCGCGCGCTCTCGGTGCGCTGGGTTGTGCTGAGCGGCGGCGAAGCCATGCAGCA
>JADLHH010000458.1 GCA_020848855.1 Anaerolineae bacterium
ACGTCGCAGCCGGAAATGTTCAGCCCGCCCCACGCCAGCGGATACAGCGGCAGGTACGCCTGATGATGGCTGTGGATGCCGGGCATCCGGTTGAGCCAGAGCGTGCGGATATCCCAGTCGCTGTAGAAATCCGGCATGAGGTCGGGCGCGTACAGGCTGGTGTAGATCGGGCTGGCGGGATAGGTCGCTACGAGGGTTTCGAGCACGTCCTCGGCGCCGCCGCGCTGGTTCAGCCAGTCGTGGACGAGGGCGATCATTCCCCGTCCCCGAACGGCAGCGGCAGTTGGGCGAGCGGCTTGTAGCTCATCCGGTGCAGCGGCGTAGCGCCAAAGTCGCGCAGCGCCACCTGATGCCGGGCGACGCCGTAGCCCTTGTGCGCGGCGAAGCCGTACTGTGGATACGCCGCGTCGTATTCAATCATCCAGCGGTCGCGGGTGACTTTCGCCAGCACGCTCGCCGACGCGATACTGAGCGAGCGGCTGTCGCCGCGCACGACGGCGCGGTAGGGAATCCGGCGCTCGGCGAAGCCCTGCCAGCGGATCAGGTCGATCAGCAGGAAATCCGGCTGGAGCGCGGCGCTCGCCAGCAGATACTCGACGGCGCGGCGCATGGCGAGGCAGGTCGCCGGGACGATGCCGAGGGCGTCGATCTCGCCCGCTTCCGCCCTGCCGACGCCCCACGCCAGCGCCGTTGACTGAATCCGCTCGACCAGCGCTTCGCGGATTGGTGCAGTGAGCTGCTTGCTGTCGTACACCCCGGCGAGGCGTTCAGGCAGATCGTCACGCTCCAGCGGCAGCACGACCGCCCCGGCGACGACCGGACCTGCCCACGCGCCGCGCCCGGCTTCGTCGATACCGACGATGCACCGGTAGCCCTGCGCGATCAGTTCGCGCTCAAGTTGAAGACTGGCGGTCTTGTGGTCGCGCATAGACGCCCTTGCGCCAGTTCTGCCGGATTTCCCAGATTTCGCGCAGGATGTACAGCGAATCCTGCACCAGCCGCATCCGGCTGTCAGGGTCGAAATACCAGGTGATCGGCACTTCGCGGACGGTATAGCCGCGCCGCTTGGCGATGAACAACAGCTCCACGTCGAATCCGATGCCGTTCATGCGCTGGACGCTGAACAGATCATTGGCGACCGCGCCGGAAAACATCTTGAAGCCGCACTGGGTATCTTCAAAATCCGGCAGCGCCATGATTTTGATGATCAGGTTGTTGATGCGCCCCATGATGTGCCGGTACTCCGGCTCATCGACGCGGCGCGCGCCTTTGCCCTCGCGTGTGGCGATGCTGATGTCGTAGCCGTCGGCAGCGGGCGGCAGAAATTTGACGACTTCTTCGATGGGCATCGACAGATCAACGTCGCAGATGAAGCGGTAATCGCCGGTCGCGGCGAGCATTCCCGCTTTGACCGCCCTGCCCTTGCCCCGCTCCTTGAGCGTGATCAACTTGACATAGGGATGGGTGACGGCGAATTCGCGGGCGATGGCAGCGGTGCGGTCGGTGCTGGCGTTTTCGGCGACGATGACTTCGGCTTCGTAGCGCTGCGTCCTCAGAAACTGGTCGATCTGGTCGAGGCAGCGCGGGAGTCGATCTTCTTCGTTCAGGGCAGGAAGGATGATCGACAGATGGGGATGCTTCTGAACGCTCAAAACCACGTCTCCAGAGTTACCGCACCCCTCGCACCTCGTATCCCCTCCCCACACCGGAGCGCGGGAAGGAAACAGACGATGGGAGCGGTGTTAATCCAGCAGCGCCTCGACTTCGGCGTCGGTGATACGCTTGGTCGCCTGCACTGCCCGGCGCTTCCGCAGCATACGCGGGATGCCAGCCAGCCCGGCGACCATGCCGCGCAAACGGGCGCGCGCCGCCGCGCCGCGCCACGCGCGCAGCGCTTCCCATGCCAGCGCGAACTGCGCCCGCACGACCCGCCAGCCATATTTGCGCCACAGCGGGAAATCCTTGATCAATACGTAAATCAGGTTGCGCCCGTCGTAGTAACTCGCCGTGACGCCCCCGCCGGTAGCCGACAGATGATGGTACACGATTGCGGCGGGCGTGTAAAGACAGCGCCAGCCCGCCAACTGCGCCCGCCAGCCGAGATCGACATCCTCCAGCGAGAAGAAGAAGTCGTCGTCCAGCAGCCCGACCTGATCGAGCATGGCACGGCGGTAGACGGACGATCCCCCGCAGGCGCTGAACACGAACTCCTCGCGGTCGAACTGCCCGCCGTCCGCCTGCCACACACCGCGATTCCCGGCGCGTCCTTCGCGTGTGAAGTAGTCGCCCGCCGTGTGGATGTGATCGCGCTGGTCGAACAGCAGCATTTTGCTGGCGACGCTGCCGATCTCCGGGTAGCGCTCGAACGCATCGACCACCGCCGCCGTCCAGCCGGGATCGACTTCGGTGTCGTTGTTGAGCAGCGCGACAAATTCGCCGGTCGCCGCCCGAATCCCGGCGTTGCACGCGCCCGTGAAGCCGCGATTCTCCGGCAGCTCGACCAGCTTCACCCACGCATACTCGCGCCGGAGCAAGTCCTGCGAGCCGTCGGACGAAGCATTGTCCACGACGATAACTTCGATGCTTGAATACGTCTGCTGCCTCAGCGCGTCGAGGCAGATCGGCAGGACGCGCGCGCCGTTCCAGTTGGGAATCACGATGGAAAACAGGGATGAGGGATGAGGACTGAGGACTGAGTCAGAGACAAGTGCTGGGCTTGCAGGCAAGCCGTGCTGAGTGCTGAGTACTGAGTTTTCGAGAGACATGAGACGAAAACCGGCGTTAGGCTGCCGGGTGCAAACGGAAAGCGTACTGATTCTTACTCAGTCCTCGGTCCTCAGTCCTCAGTCCTTCATTCATACCGCAAGCCTTCTTTGACGAGGAAGGCGTCGACCGCATCGCGCCAGTCGCGCAGGCTAATGCCGACCGTCGTCCCAGCGAGGTTGGCGAGCGGCGCGTATTCCGGTGGCGTCGAATCGCGCTGCCACATCTGGCTGGTGATGGCTTCGATGGGCGTCGCCTCGTACCCGGAACGGTCGAGGGCGTAGCGCGCCATCTCGTAGCGCGAGCACGCGCCCTGATTGACAAAATGGTAGATGCCGTAGCGCTCGGTCTGGATGAGCCGAACCAGCGCGTCGGCAAGATCGTCGTTGTAGGTCGGGCTGGCGACCTCGTTGATCACCACCCGCAGCGGCTTCCCGGCAATCGCCGCGCTCAGAATCGTCTGGATGAAGTTTCTGCCACCGTGCGCGAACAGCCATGCCGTCCGCACGATGTAATGGCGCGGGGTGGCGCGCATGACCGCCTGCTCGCCGACCCATTTGCTGTAGCCATACGGGTTCGCGGGCGACGGCGGATCGTATTCGCGGTACGGCACAGTCGCCCGACCGTTGAACACCTCGTTGGTGCTGATGTACACAATCGCCGCGCCGCATTCGGCAGCCGCCAGCGCCACATTCTGCGCGCCGAAGCCATTCACGCGGATCGCCTGTTCGGGGTCGCGGGCGCAGCCGTCCACGTCGGTCATGGCAGCGGGGTGGATAACGATCTGCGGCTGCGCGCCCCGCACGAAATCGCGGGTCGCGTCGAAGTCGGCAATGTCGAATTCCGGGGCGTCAGCGCGGACGACTTCGTGATCCGCCAGCAAATCCGCTGCGCGCCCGCCGAGGCGTCCGGCTGCGCCGGTAACTAAAATACGCATGATACAGTACTGAGTACTGAGTACTGAGTGGTGAGTAAAGACATTTCTTTCCCCCACAAAAACCGCTAATCAGGGAAAATAGCTCTCCGGCTCCCCTACCCTGCTTATTGTACACGCCAATAGTCGAAAACGCGCTCGACTTCTGCACGCCAGCACGCTTCCAGGTCGGTCATGTCATAGCCGCGCACCGCCATGCCACGAAAAAAGCCCGCGCCGGGGATGCCGGTCGCCTTCGAGACGACCAGCGCGCACAACAGCCCGTGCCCGGCGCGCTCCTCGTCTGAGCACACCGCGCCCAGCAGCCGGGTGAAGGCATACGAGCCGGGATGCACATAGATCGGCAGCAGCAGCGCCAGTTCGCCATAAGTGACGATGCGCCCGGCTTTCGCCAGCGCGATCAGTTCAACCCGCATCGCTTCGACGACCGTCTCCCACTCGACCTCGGTGAGGGTGAAGCGAGCAGGAGTCTTCATGCGCCGGAGGCTCCCTGCTCGAAGTCCATCGTGCCCGCATGTTCGTCGCTGCTTGCAGAATGCTCGCTCATACCCGCCCTTCCCCGGTGCGACTCCAATCATAAATCCGGGGCAGAGCTAGCGCAAAATCACGGTCAGGCTGGTATCGGTCACGCTCACGTCGGAGACGGTGTATAAGCCGCCGCCCATCTGCACGGCAAGCTGCCCGATGAGGTCGTTCATCTGCTGCTCGACGGTTGTGACCAGATCGTTAAGGCTCTGGGGCGGCACGGCGTACATCTGCCCGGCGATGTCGACGCCGGAGACGACAACCCGGCGCGTGGGCGAATCCCAGCGCAGGATGACCCCGGCGGGCAGCGGCACGCCACCAAGCTGCGGCAGGGTCGTATCCATGTAGACGACCGCGCCGCCTGGTCGCAGGTCGATGCGAGCGTTGCGGATGCGCGGATCGGTCGAACTGGGGCTGCAAATGGTCGAGCGCTGATAGCAGATGTCCATCAGCCCGGCTTCGGTGAAATAGGCGGTCCCCGCCTGCCCGCCATTCGCGGTCGAGCCGACGGTGAAATTGTAGAGCGCAGGGTTGCTGTTCAGCGTGCCCTGCCCGTACTGACCCAGATCGACGCTGATCTGCGGCAGCGGGGTCGGGTTTTGCAGGACGATGGTCGGTTCGGGCGTGACCTGCGCGAAGAAGTCGGCGGTGTCGCCCTGCGGCGTCAGCCCGGTGACCGCGCCGATAAGCTGCGGCAGAAACAGGAATCCCGCGACCAGCACGACGGCGAACAGAATGCCAAATGTCGCCAGACAGCCGCACGCCAGCGGCAGCAGCGACGAGCGCCGCCGTCCAGGACGGTGTACATACATCGTGGTCATCCGGCACATCCCCCACAGCTATCTGAAACCATGCCGGAAATTGTAAGCGATCCTGAAGCCGGAAGGACAGGGCTTAAAACGACGATCAGGCGGCAGGAAACGGGCGTTTCACCTACGGCGGCGCGTTCACCAGACACCGGGCAGCAGGCGATAGCGCGTGCGCTGCGCGTACTCCGCGTAGCCGGGCAGCTCCGAGCGCAGGGTTCGGTCTTCCAGCGCCGTGCGGATCACGTAGATGATGATGCCAATCGCACCCGGAACCAGCGCCGCCCACGTGCCCAGCGCCAGCGGCATGGACACAAACTGGATGATGATACCGACGTAACCGGGATGGCGAACGTAGCGGTACGGACCGGACGTAACGACGCGGTGACCGCGCTGCTCCTGAATGCGCACCGTCGCTTCGAAAAAGCGGTTGGCGACCATCGCCCACGCCAGAATAACGAAGGCGATCAGGGTCAGCACGTTCCCGATGATGTTGACCACCCATGCATCGACAGGCGCAGCCCAGCCGTGACGAACATCCAGCCCAGCGATGAATGGCTGGACGATAATCAGAATGCTGTAGAACGACAGCAGTATCCAGTCCCAGAGCTTGGTTCCTGTCATCTGCCGGGTGCGTTTGCCACGTTGATTGAGAAGTTCAGGGTTCAGTCGCGCGACGGCAGCACTCAGCCCCGCCCACCCCAGAAAGTAGACGATACTGAAAACCCAGCCCCAGCCCCAATCCAACGTACCCGCGCCGATGAACAGCAGCGCTGCCGTGAGCAGCGCCATCGTTATCTGCCGGGCTATGGCGTTGATACCGTATTTGTCCAGGCTGCCAGCGCGTTGTGTAGATGACTGGCGCATCTCGGTCATGGTGTTCCCCCATTGTTCAGTCAATGCGCATTGTATTGTTTTTCACAATGGGGCAGCCCCCCAGAAACCGGGGCAAAACCATCGACTCGCCTTACGCAGCGTTTTGCGCCGAAGCCGGGCTTAATCGGCGCAGTTGACAACCTGCGTCATCAGGTAGACGACGCCCTGCGTGCCAACGACTGCTGAGTGCGGCAGGCTGCCGGGGATGTTGAGCTTGTCGCCCGGAATACAGTGATACACCTGGTCGCCGACGCGGATTTCGGCGCTGCCGCGCAGGAAGGCGAGCACGAGGTCATAGGTGTTCATGTGGCTGTCGTAGATCGCGCCCGGCTGTTCGATGACGCGGGTAGGATGGTGCCCCTCGCAGGTCAGCCTGCCAAAAATCTCATCTTCGCTCAAACCGCCGTATTTCTGGCTCTCGTAAATGCCCATAAAACTGTCTCCTTGCTATGGACACACGATACACCACCGGCAGGAGGCGGGACGACTGGCGAAGATCACATTTCTGGCGTGCGGAATCGCAGAAATACAGGCGAAATCGAAACCAGAGCCGTCGCGTTCAGGCGGGGACGCGGGCGAAGGCGCGGACGGGGAACGTGCCGACGCCCCTGAATTTAGGCGGGACAGCGCTGAAGGTGAAGCCGTCATCCGGCAGTGTGCCGAGGTTGCACAGATGCTCGACGATCAGAATCTCCGCGCCCAGCAGGGTCGTGTGTACCGGGCGCGTATTGCCGCGCGTATCGTCGATATTGTGCGAATCGATGCCGACGAGCGCCGCGCCCGCTTCGAGCAGGTAGTCGGCAGCATCGGCGGTCAGGTACGGGTGATTCTCGTAGTACGCCGGGGTATTCCAGTGAGCGTCGCCCCAGCCAGTATGAACGAGGACGGCGCGACCGCGCACATTCCGATCCGCGAAAACTGCTGGCTCGACCGCCAGCCCGCGCCGAAAATCCGCCCGGACGACGACGGCGGGCAGGTCGGCGAAGCGCTCGATGCCAACGTCCGACAGGTCTTTGCCGTCGGCGTAGCGATGGAACGGGCAGTCGATGTAAGTGCCGGTGTTCGCTACCATCTCGATCTTGCCAATCTGGAATTCAGTGCCCAGCGCGTAGAATTTGCGCGAGTCCTCGCGGCTGAGGTAATCGCAGATG
>JADLHH010000459.1 GCA_020848855.1 Anaerolineae bacterium
CGGCAGCCAATCTGCCGCCGAGCGCTTCTATTACCTCAACCGAACCGGCTACAACGGCTTATGCCGTTTCAACCGTAAGGGTGAATTCAACGTCCCATTTGGCAGCTATTCGCGCATTAAGTACACAAGAGATTTTTACGAGTACCAGCCGACACTGGCGCGCTGGACGTTCCGCGCCGGCGATTTCGAGACGCTGGAAGTCGAAGCCGGCGATTTTATCTATGCTGACCCGCCGTATGACGTGAATTTTGTCAGCTATTCGCAGCAGGGCTTCAACTGGGACGACCAGGTGCGGCTGGCAGAATGGTTAGCAAAACATAAGGGTCCAGTCGTACTTTCGAACCAGGCAACGGATAGGGTGGTACAATTATATGAACGGCTCCATTTCAAACTTCACTATCTGAATGCCCCGCGCAGGATTAGCTGCAACGGGGATCGGACTCCGGCGAGAGAGGTGTTAGCGACCAGAGGTATCGATTAGAGACGATGCAGCCCTATCAATTCCCGCAGAAACGGGTCGAATCCTACGACCTGGTGGAGTGGGTGCGGCAGTGGTTCGAGCGGCGCGCCGATGTGCTCGAAGCGCGGGATATTCAGGATGACCCGTTCTTCTACTACAAAGGCGATCTGATGATCGTGCGCCGCGACGAAGGCGTGCAGTTCGTCGAAGTGAAGTGCGAAAGCTCCTACACCCGTACGACAACCCCCAACCTGGCAATTGAACGCTTCTCCAGTATCGAACGACAATCTCCCGGCGGTCCGTGGGCGACGGACGCCGATTTCTTCGCCCACATTTATGCCGATGGTCTGCTGGTGATCATCAACCGGCGGCGGCTCGTCACGTGGCTGGAAAGCGAACTGGCGCGTGACCCGAAGGCATTCGCATTCCGTGAAATCCCCAACGCGGGTTGGACGACCGGGATGTACCTTGTCCCGCGCGAACGCGCTCGTGACGCGCTGGGGACGTGGTATCGAGAGTTCGATACAAGATAAGGGCGCAGGCTCATGAAGAAGGTCGCTGTCATATTGATGCTCGTCATTACGGCGGCGCTGCCCGTCTCCGCGCAGCAGGATCAATCGCAGCAGGACCAGCCCCAGCAGGCGCTGCCGCCGCTGATTGCCAGCGACCTGCTGACGCGCGCGTCTCAGTCGCTCGACAATGCCGATTACGAAGCGGCAGCGCGCGATCTCAGCCTGTTCATCCTGTTCAACCCCACCTTCAGCCCGGCGTACTACCAGCGAGCGCAGGCATATATTGCGCTGAACGACCTTGACCACGCCCTGAGCGATGTCAACCGCGCGCTGACGACTGAGCATGATCTCTGGACGACCCAGTACAGCGCGTCTCTGTATTCCCTGCGTGCGCAGATTGAGCAGCGCCAGCGGCGGGTGGACGATGCTCTCAACGACTACAGCCAGTCGATCACGATTCAGCCGACGGTCGAAGCGCTGGCGAGCCGGGGGCTGCTGTATTTTACCAACGACGACCTGAATGCCGCGCTCGACGATTTCAACGGCGCGGTCGATCTCGACAACGCCAACCCGGTGCTGTACGTCTACCGGGGGATGATCAACACGCAGTTGAAGGATACGAAAGCGAGCGGCGCGGACTATCTTCAGTTCTTCAACCTGATACAGGCGAGTCCGGTGCGGCACGCGGAAATTCAGTCGGGGCAGTTGGTCAGTCTCAATGTCGATCAGGGGGTGTTGTTCGTGCTGCCGTTCACGGCGAAAGCCGGGCAGTTTGCCAGCGCGCTGGCGATCAACCGCAGCGGTAATGTCGACCCGCTGCTGGTGCTGATCGATTCGCAGGGGAACCCGCTGGCAGGTGACGACGACGGCGGCGGCAGCAGCAACGCGCTGATCCTCGACTATCCTATCGAGACGGACGGGCAGTACAACCTGCTGGTCGGTCACTCGCTCGGTGGCTACACCGGGGAGGTGGCGCTGCAAATTCAGCTTTCGGATACGCCAACGCAGTAAAGATAAGGACTGAGGTTCGAGGACTGAGGACTGAGAAAATCGCTTGAGGTTAAAAGGAGAAAGTTAAAAGTGAGCTGTAAGCTGCGGGACCACTTTTAACCTTTAACTTTTAACTGTTCTGACTCAGCCCTCGAACCTCAGTCCTTTTTTGTCAGTATCGTTCCGCCGCCCAGCGCATGAGCGTGTAGAAGGCCGCAGCACCGCTGTGCGCGTCGTAACGCGCGAAGGTCGCGTCCACTGCCTGAACTGGCGCGCGCCCGCTTCCCCCGAAATAATAGGCGTTGACGGCTGCTCGCAGCGCCACGTCCGCCGCCCCGACGTAGGCGTAATGTCCCTGCGCCCGAATCAGCGTCCACGATGCCGTCCAGTGCCCGACGCCTTTCAACGCCACCAGCGCCCGGTACGCGACCTCGGTCGGCTGGTCGCGCAGCGCTTCCAGCGACTCGGCAGTCTGCGCCGCGTCGATCAAGCGCTGCATCCGTCCAAATGTGATCTTGAGCGGCGTCAGATCATCGACCGCCGCCGCTGCGATCCGTTCCGGGCGCGGAAAGGCGTAGTACGTCTCGCCCTGATACTCGATGCTGTCGCCGCCCCATGCCAGCAGCCAGCGCTCGGCGTTCTGCGCCATCCGCAGCGCGATCTGCTGCTCGATCATCGTCAGCGCCAGCGCCTCGAACAGCGAATCGGCTTGCAGGCTGCGCAGCCCGTACAGCATGGCGATGGTCTGCGCCAGCACCGGGTCGTCGTTCGCGCATTCGTAAAACGGCATGATATCGCCATCGGCATTGGCAACCCGCCGGACTTTCGCCCACAGCGCCGCCTCATCTACGTCGCCGCGCGCCGCCAGCAGCCGCGCTTCGAGCATCGGTTCGGCGACTGTGCCGCTCCCTGCGATCTCGACCAGCGCCGTCGCATCGCCAACACGCAGCACGCGCCGGTACGCGCCGTCGACCACCTTGCCCATCACGAACAGGTGACGCGCGGCTTCGATGGTGCGGGCGAAGTCGTAGGGCGGTTGAGGACTGAACTGCATGATTATTTACGCGACTGTGTAAATCAAAAACGAGAAGTGAATCATACCGTGTTATATTATGGTGCGTTCGATATAAATCCCATATTTTGTGTATTCAAGATCAGGAAGTACGAAACATAAAAAAGCATTTGAAGCCATCTGAATATATACGGGGTGCTTCGTAGGGGCACGACATGTCGTGCCCTCAAGCAAGAACTTTTAACCTTCCCTTTTTCACTTTTAACTATCTTTACAGCGGCTTGCGCGTGGGGATGCCCGGCTTGCGCGGGTAGTCGCGCGGCGTGGGCGCGGTCTTCTCGACGATCACCAGATGATGCGGCTCGTCGATGCCCAGCAGGTGGAACGTCTCGATGCTTCTGATGCGCCCGCCGAGCGTTGCCAGCGCGCGCGCCGAATCGCCGGCTTCAGCCTGGGCGGTGCGCCCCTTCATGGCAATGCACACACCGCCGACCTTCGCGAAGGGCAGCAGGTATTCGAGCAGGCTGGGCAGCCGCGCCACCGCCCGCGCCAGCACCACGTCGAACATGCCGCGCAGCGCCGGGTCGTGTCCGGCGTCCTCGGCGCGGGCATTGACGGTCGTCACACCATCCAGCTTGAACAGGTCGATCAGGTGCTGCAAAAACGCGACCTTCTTGCCGGTCGCTTCCAGCAGCGTCACGTGAATTTCCGGGCAGACGATCCGCAGCGGCAAGCCGGGGAAGCCCGCGCCCGTGCCCACATCGATTACCCGCGTGCCGGGCGGCAGCGGTACGGCTCTGAGGATCGTCAGCGAGTCGAGGAAGTGACGGACGCGCACGGCGTCCAGATCGGTGATGGCGGTCAGGTTGACCTGCTCATTCCAGACCGCCAGTTCTCTTGCGTAGAGGTCGAACAGGACTTCCTGTTCAGGCGACAGCGCCAGTTCGAGCCGCGCTGCCGCCTCAGCCAGAGCCGCCATTAGTCGTCGGGCTTGAAATCGTGCGTCGAATAAGCGGTCGGGAAGTACATGCCGGTGTACACGACGCTGGTTCCGTCCGGGTTGGGCAGCACGTCGAAGTTGCAGATGCCGGTATCGCGCGTGTTCGCCGTGCCGGGACCGTAATCGGCGTAGCCGTCGTTGACCGGGTTCGCCCACGTCAGCAGGAAGCCGACTTCGTAATGCCCTGGTCTCAGGTTTCCGACGGTGGCGGTGTAGAATACCCAGTAATTGCCGTTGCGCCGCACCGGTTCGCTGCGGGTCGTCATCGGCAGGTCGGCGGTGTTCAGCTTGACGGTATAGATGGCGTTAGCGATGTGCTCGTCCATCTGCTCCAGCGTCTTGGTGAACCACGACCAGTAGATCGTCACAGTGTCGGTGTCGTAGACGATGCCCGGCAGCGCCAGCGGATACGGGTCGCACTGGGCGAAGATCAAGCCCGGCGTCTGCGAACGGAAGTTGTCGCTGGGGCGCGCGCCGATGACCACGTCCGGCTCGGCGCTCAGGTTCGGGTTCAGCACGCCGTCCGGGGCGAGGATGCTCGTCGCGGTGCCTGCCGTCCCCGACGATGTGCCGCCGGTGGTATCGGTGCTGTCGACCAGCGTGTTGGCGGGGTTGCCGCAGCCGTCCTGCGTATCCACCAGCGTATACGAGAAGTCGATGCGGGTCGGGTCGCTTTCGCGGGCGATGCTCACCAGCGCGCTTGCCTGCCCGCCTGCCGCGACAGTCACGCCGCTGTTGTAGGTGACTTTGTCGCTGACGGCGTATTCGCCTGCGACCGGCACCTGGCGCAGATTGGTGAGCGCCGTCCCGGAGCCGGAGCCGCCGGAGAATATCTGGTAGAAAATGTCGTAACCGATCAGCGAAACGCCGGTGAAATCCAGAATCGCGGAATCGGCGCAGACGAACAGAGTTCCTTGTGAACTGTTGCTCGGTCCGGTGGTGGTAGGCACAGGCGTTGACGTGGCGGTTTGTGCTGAGATGGGTGCCGCCCCGATAATTATCGCTGCGAACAGCAGGGTTGCCAGAGCTATTTTCTTCACGGAAGTGTTCCTTTTTCAAGCACACCTTGCAAGGATATAATAGCCCAAAACCCGTAAATGCACAGCCAGCGCAACTGACGCTTACCATACGGCTCTAGTGAGGAAACCCCGTGAGTAAACCGATAATTGCCGTCCTGCAGGGAGATCAGACCGGGCAGGAACTCCTGGTGGAAGGTCTGCGTGTCCTCGAACCGGCGGTCACCCGGTTCGAGGTGGAATTCGTGACGTTCGACCTGTCGCTGGAAAACCGCCGCGCGACCAAAAATCAGATTGTGTTCGATGCTGCTGAATGCATCAGGCAGACGGGTTACGGCATCAAAGCCGCCACCATCACGCCCGGCAACCCGGACGACGTGGGCAGCCCTAACGCCCTGCTGCGCGAGGCGATCAACGGGCAGGTGATCCTGCGCACCGGGCGGCGCATCCCGGCGGTTCGTCCGCTGGCGGGCGTCTACGCGCCGATTTCGGTCGTGCGCATGGCAGTCGAAGATGCCTACGGCGCGAAGGAATGGCGCGAAGGCAGCGGACTGGACGAAGTCGCCTACAGCACGCGCAAGCTGTCCCGGCGCACCTGCCGCGCGGCTGCCGAATTCACCTTCCGCTATGCCCGGCGCAACGGCGCGAAGGTGTTCGGCGGTCCCAAGTATACCGTCAGTGCGGTATACGAGGGCATCTTCAAGGAAGAACTGGACGCCGCCGCCGCCCGCTACCCGGACGTGCGCTACGACCCGCAGTTGATCGACGCGACCTACGCCCTGCTGCTCGAAACGACCGGCGAGGCGCTGGTCATCCCGGCGCTCAACCGCGACGGCGACAGCCTGAGCGACCTGGTGCTGAAGATGTTCGGCAGCATCGCCGGGGCGGAGTCGGTGATTCTGGCGATGGACGAGAATTTCGAGGTCAAGACGGTGCTGACCGAAGCGCCGCACGGCACTGCGCCCAGCCTCGAAGGCAAGAATATCGCCAACCCGATGGCGATGATCCTCGCCGGTGCTGCGCTGCTGCGCTACATGCGCAGCGACACCGCATCGCGCGCCAGCCGCGCCATTTACGAATCGGTGCTGGAAGCCGTCAACGATGGCATTCGCACGTCCGACCTGGGCGGACAGGCGATGACGACCGATTTCACCGACGAGGTGATCCGGCGCGTCAAAGGCAAGCTCGACGTGTGGGATGCGCTGGGGCAGTGAGCATCTAGCGGATGTGACGGGGGCAGCTCGCGGCTTGCATAGCAGGTAGGGCTGCCCTTTCTGCCCTTATGGTTCGCTGCCGGTCGAAATCCTGTACAATCACGAGGGGTGATTGAAAACCTCGTTTGGGAAAACGCATTTGAATAATCAACTTGATAACGACGTACAGGATTTATGGGCGCTGCTCTTTCGGCTGGTGCTGGACGGCGAAAAGCTGCTCACGGCGCAGCTTGCCGATCACGGCTTGACGCCGCCGCAGTTCTACGTCCTCAAGACGCTGTCCGAGCACAACGGTCACTGTCCCATCGGGCAGATCGCGCGGCTGCATGGCTTGACCAACGCCACCATGACCGGGCTGGTCAAGCGGCTGGAAGCCTTCGACCCGCCGCTGGTCGAGCGCGAGACCAACAGCTACGACCGCCGCTCGGTCAACGTGGTGATGACGCAGGCAGGCTCCGACCGCTTCCTCGCCGTGCAGACCAACCTGATGGAGCAGCTTCGCGTCGTCCTCAGCCTGATCGGCGACGAAGATCGTGCGGCGATCCTCAACGACCTGCGCCGCTACATGACTCTGATCACCTCGATCTTTCCCTTCGAGGGGAATGGCGAGTAACCGAGTCGGTATATCTGTTACAATACAGGGACTGAGGTTAGAGGACTGGGGACTGAGAAAATCGCTTGAGGTTAAAAGGAGAAAGTTAAAAGTGAGCCGTAAGCTGCGAGACCACTTTTAACCTTTAACTTTTAACTGTTCTGACTCAGCCCTCAACCCTCGGCGCTCAGTTCTCAGTTCATTCTGTCGTTTGACCGGGTAACTCAGCGATGGCAGAGCGTTTCGTGCAGGCGCACCTTCGCCGCCTGCCGCTGTTCGAACAGTTGTCGCCGCCGCAGATCGGCGTCGTGTCCGGCGTTGTTCACGTCCTGCGCTTCGAGCCGGGGCAGCTTGTGTTTCAGGAAGGGCAGCCGACTCAGGGCATGGTCGTGTTCGTCAGCGGGCGCGGTATTCTGACGCGCCGCGCGCCTAACGGCGTTGACGAGAGCGTCGGCGCGGTGGAAGCCGGTCAGTACGTCGACGAAGTCGCTCTCTACACCGAAGGAATCGAGGAGGCGTCGCTGCGGGTGGTCGAGCCGGCGGTCGCGCTGATTATCCCGCGCACGCCGTTCGTCCAACTGCTCGCCGCCTACCCGGAAATTCGCGCCAACCTGCGCGTGCAGACCCAGCCGGGCATCGAAACGCGAGATACGCCGGTCAAGCTGTTCAAGGGGCTGCGTCCCGACGAGACGGTGCTTAAGGTGTGGCGGCGGCACTGGTGGGCGGTCGCGCGCCATAGCTGGGTCGCGGTCGTGGTGCTGATCGCGCTGTTCGGCGTGGCGTTGTTGATCGCCGAGCGCGCGCCGATTCTGGCGCTGGGCGCGGCGGGGCTTGCCGTTGTCATCCCCGGCATCATCATCGCCTACCTGTACTACGACTGGCAGGACGACAGCATCGTGCTGAGCGACCAGCGCATCGTGCGCATCTGGCATCACCTGCTCAGCTTCGAGACGACCATCAGCGAAATTCCGCTCGACCGCGTGCTGGAAATCAACATTTCGATTCCTCCGGCTGACCCGTTCGCGCGCATCTTCGGCTATGGCTATGTCACCGTCCGTTCCGCCGGCGAAGGCAACAGCATGGTGCTGGACATCATGCCCAAGCCGCTGAGCGTTCAGGCGATGATCTTCGCCCAGCGCGACCGCTTCCGCGAGAAGATCGAGCAGCGGCAGCGAGACGAAGTCCGCAGCGATGTCGCGCTGGCATTGGGCATCTCGCAGCAGCAGGAGCCGCTGGGTTCAGTGCCGGGTACACGCCGCAGCGACCGTGAAGCCGTCGTCGGGCTGCCGTTCATTCGCACCAAATTCCTCGCCGCCAATGGTGATCTGGTCTACCGCAAGCACTCGTCCATCTGGCTGGCGCACGTTTTCCTGCCGTCGCTGATGATTCTCGCCGCGCTGGTGCTGCTGACGATCAGCGTGTTCGCGCCGACGCCGCCATTGGGGGGCGGTCTTGGGCTGGGGCTGGGCATGTTCGTGCTGATCATCGGCGTGATCTGGCTGTATATCGCCGATTGGGACTGGCGCAACGACTTGTTCATCATCGGCGCCGAGACGATTACGCTGATCCGCCAGCGCCCGCTGTGGCTTCAGAACGAAGTCGAGCGCATCCGCATCTCGCAGATCGACAACGTGAAATCGGAGATGCGCGGCTTGATCAACAGCCTGCTGAACCGGGGCAACGTGCGCATCTCGCTGATCGGCTCGGACATAAAAGACGCCAAGGTCATGGACATGATCTACGACCCGCAGGAAATCCAGGCGGAGATTTCGCGCCGGCACGCGGCGATCAAGACCGAGCGCCAGCAGAGCGACCTCGACCAGCAGCGGCAGGTGGTCAAAGAGTATCTGCAAAGCTACCACGAGATTCAGAAGACCCAGCAGATGACGGAAGCCGCCCCGCCGCCGATGCCGACCCAGCCCGCGCCCTACAGCGCGCCGACCATGCGGCAGGAGCCGCCGCCGGAAAGTCCGCCGCCCGCCCGTGACGGCATTCGCCCGCCGCGCGTGCCGCGCCGCCGCCCGGAATGAGCGAGTGCTGCATGACGCCTTGTTCTTGTAGGGGCGAACCTACGTGTTCGCCCAAATTAAGATCGGGCAGACACACGGGTCTGCCCCTACAAAGACATCGTTTCAGGTGCGTCCAGCCTGAATAGCCCTACGCCATCCGCGCGCGCTGCGGTATAATGAACGCTACGCAATCACTCAGTTCAACCCAAGCAGAGCCATGACCATTCGCCAAATTATCCAGCCGGACAACCCGATTCTGCGCAAGAAAGCGATGCGCGTCACCAGCTTTGACGACAAGTTCCAGAAGCTCATCGACGATATGATCGAGACGATGATCGACGCGCCGGGTACGGGCTTAGCCGCGCCGCAGGTCGCCGTCAGCCAGCGCGTGTTCGTCGCGCGCCTGCCGGACGACGAAAAAAGCAAAGAGGAGTTCGGCGATCAGGCGGGCGTACTGTACGTGGTCGCCAACCCGGAGATCATCAAGCGCAGCCATACGATGGTCGAGGGGGTGGAAGCCTGTCTATCGATCCCCGGCTATGCCGGCGAGGTTGACCGCCACGAAAGCATCGTCGTGCGCGGGCTTGACCGTCACGGCAAGCCGATCCGCGTCAAAGCCAAGGGCTGGCAGGCGCGCGTCTTCCAGCACGAGATCGACCACCTTGACGGTCGGCTGTATATCGACATCGCCAACGACGTATGGCGCATCGAGCCGGAAGAAGAAAATCAGATCGAGGCGGAGTAGGGCGTTCAACCGAGCGTCTGGTCGCGTTAATCCCCGATCCCCCACAGATACACCGCGCCGCCCGCGTCGAAGAACATGAGCAGGCGGCTGTCGCTTGTCCAGTCGACATTGAGGATGCGCTCGGTTCCCAGCGGTAAGTTCGCCTGGTTGACGGTCTCCTGCGTCACCTGCACCAGATTCCACAGCGCGACTTTGCCGTTGAGCACCGCCGTGAGCAGCAGGCTGCCATCCGGCGAAAACGCCGCCGCCAGCGTGTCACCGTTGGTATCGGGCAGGCGCGCCGCCAACTGCTGGCTGTCCAGCCCCCACAGGCTCAAGCCCGCCGCCTGATTCCCGGCGAGCAGGTAGCGTCCGTCCGGCGAGAACATCAGAATCTGGTTCGCGCCGCCGCGCCCGGTATTCAGCACATAGCTGTTGGTCGGGGCGTCCAGCGTCCACAGCCGGGCGTCGCGCTCGGTTCCGACGGCTAACAGGCGTCCGGTCGTGTCGAATGCCAGCCGCCGGATCGTAATCGGGCTTTCCAGCGTGGTCTCGGCGATCAGCGCGCGGTCGCGCCAGCGCCAGGTGCGGACAACGCCGTCGATGCCGGCAGTCGCCAGCGCCTCACCGTCGGCGGAGAATGCCAGCGCCGAGACTTCCGCGCTGTGGGCGTTGATGGTCACCAGCGACTGCCGTTCGTAGGTGTCCCACACCTTGACCGTGCCGTCCATGCCGCCCAGAGCCAGCCAGCCGTCGTCGTCGCTAAAGGCGGCGCTGCCGGAATACTGTGGGTTGCCCGCGAAGCTGGTCTTGACGCCGCCGGTGTCGGCGTCGTGGACGACGGTCAACCCGGCGAGATCGACCGCGTAGACTTCGGTCTTGTCCGGCGAATAGAAGACGCGGATGGCGTCGCTGCGCGAGGTATGGAAGATCAGGCTGCCATCGAGCAGATTCCACGAGAGCATCTGGTCGTTGTTCAGCCCGACCAGCCGTGTGGCATCCGGCGAGACGGCGAAGCTGAAGATCGTGCTGGACGTGTCGGGCTGATCGAGCCTCCCCAGATAGGCGGCGTTGGCGACATTGTTGAGCGTCACCGGCTGCTGCGCCTCGGCGAACTGCGTCGGCGCGGCGAGGGTCGGCGGGTTGCGCGGGGTATCGGGCGGTCGCTGTGGACTGCACGCCGCCAGCAGGATACCGATCAACAGCAAGCGACGCACACTACTCCCCTTGCGGAAGCGCTCCGGCGAACAGGTTCAGGTTGCCGAGCGAGATGCCATATTCGCTGATCTGCTGCAAGCCGCATTCGCCTTCGAACGGTTCGACCTGCCCATTGCCGTTGAGGTCGACGCCGTTGATGATCGCATCCGCCAGTTGGGTCGATTCCGCCAGTTGAGCCTGTACCGTGGCGATATCTTCCGTCTGAAGGAACAGCGTCTCCAGCGCCACCACCTGATTCAGCCAGCCCTGCACGTTGACGAGGCACACGCGCACCAGCTCGATCTGGCTCTCGACCGCGCTGTTGGATGTGGGCGCGCTGGCGATGGCATCCAACTTCGCCTGAATGCGATTGGTGAAGTAGGGCACGCCGAAGCCGCGACCGGGGTTCTCGCCGCGACCGTTGCTATTGTAGTCGACCTGCGTGCCGTTCAGGATGTTGATGGTGTGTTCGGCGTGCGTGTGCATACTGCCCGCCGAGGTCGCCTGCGCCGCCAGCCCGGAGTGCTGCGCCGCGATTTTGGCTTCGGCGAGCACCCCGGCGAGCAGGCTGGAATTATTGGTCGGTTCTTCGGTGCCGGCGGCGTTGTCCACGAACGGGATGTCGCCAGTCATGCCGGGGATGCCGCCCGGCGACGCGATCAGGATTTCGCGCAGCGCGTCCATGACGGTATCGGGCACGGTTCCGCTGTAGACGGTTCTGCCGGTTGGGGCGTCGGTCTCGCCGCCCTCCTGCGTGATCAGGATCGAATTGTAGAGTGCGGGGAGCATCGGGTCGCCGTGCAGGCTCAACTGCCCGTTGCCGAGCGGGTCGAGCCGCAGGTCGCCGAGCCGAAGCCAGGTATCCTTATCGACATTGTGCAGCCAGGCGACGTCTGTCTGCCCTTGCGGCGGCAGCGTCAAGCCGCGCACCGCCAGGTTTGCGACATCGCCGGGGTACGTGTCAGTCAAATAGCTGACGGTTCCTATCGACGGAACGGCTGTCGGCAGCGGCGCGGTCGGCTGAGCGGCGACCACCGTCGGCGCGGTCGTGGGGGCGGCGGTTGGCTCGACGGGCGCGGGGCGGCTGCTGTTGTTGAGCACCAGCACCGCCAGCGCGACCGCCAGCAGCGCAAAGATGGCGAAGCCGCCCAGCAGCACCAGCGGGTTCCAGGCGGGCGCGGTGACGATGGTGGTCGTCGGCGGCACGGGCGGTGGTGGCGTCTGCTGCTGAGCGCTGCTCTGCGTCGGCGTGAAAGTGATGAGCGGCTCATGCTCCGAGGGCATCGGTGGGAGCGTCTTCGTCACCGAAAGCGACGGACTGCCTAACATGACCGCGCTGAAATCGTCGAAGAAGTCTTTGGCGGTGGCATAGCGCTGCTCTGGCTTCTTGCCCAGCGCGCGCTGCATCACGGCGTCAAGGTCGGGCGGGGCGCTGGCATTGAACTCGATCAGCCGGGGAACCGGCGACGAAATATGTTCGAACACAAGCTGCATCGGCGTTTCGGCGGCAAACGGCTGTTTGCCGGTCAACATTTCGAAGATGACGATGCCCAGCGAGTAAATGTCGCTGCGGTTATCGACCAGCAGCCCCTGCGCCTGCTCCGGCGACATGTAAGCCGGCGTGCCGACCAGCCCGCCTGTGCCGGTGAGGGTAATACCGCCCACATCCTGCATCAGCTTGGCGATGCCGAAGTCAGCGAGCAGGGCGTGCCCTTCGCGGTCGAGCAGGATATTATCGGGCTTGATGTCGCGGTGGATGACGTTCTGACGGTGCGCGTAATCCAGCGCGCCGCTGATCTGCTGGAACAGCCGCAGCACCTCGGAATGGGGCAGCGCGCCATGCCGGATGCGGTCGCTGAGCGAGCCGCCGTCGGCGTATGCCATTGCCAGATACAGGATGCCGCCTTCGTCGCCGTAGTCATAGAGCGGCAGGATGTGCGGGTGCTGGAGGCGGGCAATCGTACGAGCTTCCAGCCGAAAGCGTTCAACGAACTGCGTGTTCAAGCCGGGGTGCGGCGGCAGCACCTTGATCGCCACGTAGCGATCCACCTCGCGCTGGTAACCCTTGTAGACGGTCGCCATGCCGCCCTGACCCAGCAGTTCGGTGATTTCGAATTTGCCCAGTTTTTGACCGACGAGTGAAGCAGACATGGGCATCGCCTCTCAGTGAGCCAGCAAGGTGTTTTCGTTGGGGTTTAGTGTCATGTTGTTCATGTTCAGGCTGCTAATTCGGCTAATCGAACGAACAACTGGCAGCTAAGCGAGAGAGATGCTTCGCCTTATTCGAGCGCGTATGCCTGCTCCAATTCGTTCCGCAAGCTGAGATAGCTCTGGTAGCGCGTGCGGCTGATTTTGCCTGCTTCGACGGCTGTGGTCACGGCGCAGCCCGGCTCGGTGCGGTGGGTGCAGTCCGTGAAGCGGCACTGCGGCACGTAGGCTGCGATATCCCGGAAGTAGCCGTCGACTTCCTCCGGTTCGACATCCCACACGGTAATGGAGCGGATGCCGGGCGTATCCGCCAGATAACCGCCGTCAGCCAGTTTGACCAGCGCGCTGTCGCGGGTGGTATGTGTCCCTTCCCGGCGGCTTTCGCTCACCTGCCTGACGGCGCGCCCCAAGCCCGGCTGAACGAAATTGAGCAGGCTGGTTTTGCCAACGCCGGAAGGTCCGGTGAATACGGAAACGCGGTCTTTTAGCTGTGAGCGCAGGTCGTCGATGCCGATGCCAAGAAGCGCACTCGTGTAAAGAACCGTATACCCCATCTCGATATAGGTCGCAAATTTCGCCGTCGTCGCGTCGTGGTCGGCGAGGTCGATCTTGTTGACGACGATCACAATCGGGTCGATTTCCGACTTTTCACCCAAGACGAGGAAGCGGTCGAGCAGGTGAAAATTCGGGTCAGGCAGGGCGGCGGCGAAGACGAACAGCGCCTGTTCAGCATTGGCGATAATCACCTGCTCCCGCTCGGAAGCGCCCGCGCCGCGATTGCCTTCGGTGCGTACGGCGCGCGAGATCACGCTCGTGCGTTCGGCGACCGCTTCGATGCTTCCGGTCTGGTCTTCGAGCGCGTTGATCGTCACATGGTCGCCAATGGCGGCGACATCCGACGACTGCGCTGCTTCCAGCAGCCGACCCCGCAGCCGGCACATGTAAATCTCGCCGGAGTCAACTTCGACCCAGAAAAAACCGCTTTGCTCCTTGACGACAAGCCCTTCCAAGGCGCCTCCATAGACCTCTGCTGACTGCTGCTGCCTTCATTATTACACAGAATTACGCAAACGAGTCGCCGCGATGCGGGAAAGCGCGCAAAGCACGGTTCCGGCGGCAGGTCGCGACCGTTGGCAGTGTGTTCAGCTTACGAATGACAGCCTGCAATCATGATAATCGACATTCCGCTGGAATGAAGCTATGAGGTACATGAGTGTGGTATGATTTCGCACAGAAAATTACTGTTATATGAGGCAGGTTGTGGACACACAAGTAGAAGTCCCGGAAGCACCCGTAACACCACCGACAGACCCTGAACCCAAACTCTACGTTCCCCCCCCACCATCACCGGCAGTTGTCATAATCCCCCGCGCGACCTTCAATTACGTGGTCATCGCGGTCGTGTGCCTGGTTCTCGGCGTGGTCATCGGTATGGTGGTGTACGACCGCGTATCGGAGCAGAACCGTACCGCCACCGACGAGCTGATCAACCGGGCAGTGGCGACAGCGGTCGCGGCACTGCCGACCCAGGCAGTCGCTGCTGCCGAAGACCCGGACGCGCGCGTGTTCGTCGCCACCGACGACCGACCCTCGCTCGGTCCGGCGGACGCTCCAGTGGTGATCGTCGAATTTGGAGACTTCCATTGCGGCTACTGCAAGCGCTTCAACGACGAGACGATGACGCCGCTGCTGGACAATTATGGCGATCGCGTCCGGTTCGTGTTCCGCGATTACCCGATTCTGGGCGCTTCTTCGGTGCAGGCGGCGCTGGCTGCCAACTGCGCTTACGATCAGAATGCGTTCTGGGATTTCCACGACATGCTGTACGCCGATCCTTCGGAACTCACGCGCGACAAGTTCCTGGAATATGCCACAACGCTGAACCTCGACATCGACCGCTTCACGACCTGTTTCGACGAAGCCGAACACCAGAGCACGGTTGTTCAGGACTACACTGATGCTCAGGCGTTGGGCGTCACCGGCACGCCGACCTTCTTCATCAATGGCAAGGTGTTCATCGGCGCGCAGCCGTATGCATCGTTCGCAGCCATCATCGACGCCGAACTCGCATTGAACGAAACCCCCGCCGAACAGGCTTCCTGATCGATCTGACAAGGGGCGAGCAACCTCGCCCCTGAACGCTCCTAAACCCTACCATTTCAAATCGAATTACGGTATCCTCACTCGTGATGGCGTTTTAGAGGAAGCCAATGATGGACGAGAAGACGGTATTTCGGTACAAGCTGGAATCGGACTTGCAGATATGGGAAGCTGAACTGGAGCAGTGGCGGCGGCGGTACGAGCATAGTGACGGCAGCGTCGTCCTGCGCAAAGAGCAGCAGGAGATGCTGGAAGATCTCCATGAGCAGCGGATGCGGGCGCGCCAGTTGCTCGGCGAACTGGAGCGCAGCGACGATTGGACAGCACTCAAGCCGGAGATGGAACAACTATGGGCGAATATTCGCCGCTCGATAACGGCGATTCGGCAGATAGCGTAGGCAACCGACTGCGGGGGATTCAGCTAGAAATGATCATGGAACGTCGGGAGAAAGTCGAGAGGGATTAGAATGGGTGTGGGAGCGCTGGGATTCGAACCCAGAGTCGGCCGATTATGAGTCGGATGCTTTGACCGTTAAGCTACGCTCCCATTCCACGTTATTCTATAAACTCGTCGGAGTGAGGTCAATCCCAGATGGCATCCTGCAAAATATGTGGAAACTCTCTGACTGGACGGCAGACGAAATTCTGCTCGATTGAATGCAAAAATGCTTTTCACCAGGGGTATCCCGGTCAACGACAGCGTGGCGTGCGACGAAAACTTCAACTTGTCAAACAGCTTGGTGGAAAATGCTCACGCTGTGGCTACAGTAAGAATCTTGCGGCGCTGTCGTTCCACCACGTTGCTGACAAAAAACATAAGCTGGATGCGCGTAGTCTGTCGAATCGGAGTATGGAACGAGTTCTGGCTGAATTTGAGAAATGTGAACTC
>JADLHH010000460.1 GCA_020848855.1 Anaerolineae bacterium
GCCCCTCAGAATTTCGAGCAGTTGGCGCGCCGCGTACTCGCCCTTCTCGGCAATCGGCTGGTGAATGGTCGTCAGCGGCGGGTTGGTCAGCCGTGATGCTGGCAGGTCGTCGAAGCCGATAATCGACAGGTCATCCGGCACGCGCACGCCTGCCGCGCGGGCAGCATCCAGCGCGCCGATGGCGATGGTATCCGCCATCGCCACGACAGCCGTTGGGCGGTGCGCCCAGCCCTGCGCGAACCCGTTTTGCCCACCTTCGGGCGTACAGGCACATTCGACCAGCAGGACGCGCTCGCCGTCGATATCCAGCCCGAATTCCTGTAAGGCGGCTCGATAGCCTGAAACGCGCTCGTGCAGCGTGCCGACGTAGCTGGTGAAGCGCCCGTGCTTGCCCGACGCGATGCCCAGAATGACGATCCGGCGGTGCCCGTGTTCGAGCACGTGCCGCATCGCCAGATACGCCCCCGCGCCGTCGTCGATGTTGACCGACACGATGTTCGGCACCGGCTCGCTGTCCACCATCACGTAGGGCACGCCGCGCTGGTCGAGCAGTTCGACGGTCGGCTTGTTGTGCTCCAGACCAATCGCCATGAAGCCATCGACCACCGCCCCGGAAACCGCCCGGCGCATGTTGCCGAGGATCGGCGAGACCAGCAGCAGGTTGTAACCGTGATGCCCGTACACGGTGCCGACGCCGCGCAGCAGTTCGGTGGTGTACGGGTTTGCCAGGATATCCGGCAGCGGCTGCGGAAACAACACACCGATGTTGCCGGTTCGCTTGCTGGTCAGGCTGCGCGCGACCGGGTTGGGGATGTAGCCCAGCTCGTTGGCGATCTTCAGGATGCGCTGCACGGTTTCGTCCGGCAGGCGCGCCGGGTCGTTGAACGCGAACGAGACCGCCGTCTTGCTCACGCCGGCGTGCCGGGCGATGTCGCTGATGGTGGTTTTAGGCATTGGCTTCGACCGGGACGAGCACGCAGGCACTCCGCGCGGGCAGGGGGCAAAAATCAAGCCGGTAATCCACTCCAGTAAAGTACGTTCCCGACAAAATATCAAGCCAGTGCGTCGGGGCGGCGTAATCCCCCAGCGCCGCCAGCGGAATCGACAGCGCGGGCTGTTCGCCGCGCGGGTTGATCACGACGATCACGGCGTCGTCTTCGAGCGTGCGGGCGTAGGCATAGACGCCGTTGAACACCCGCAGCGTGCGCAAATCGCCGCCGCGCAGCGCCGGGTGCGCGTGCCGCAGCGCGATCATGCTGCGGGTGGCAGCGGCGATTCCGGCGTGCCAGCGCGTCTCATCCCAGATCATCGGGCGGCGGCAGTCAGGGTCGTTTTCGCCTTCCCTGCCGTTCTCGTCGCCGTAGTAGACCATCGGCGTGCCGGGCAGGGTCATCTGCAAAGCGATAGCCATGATCGTCCGGGCGGCATCGCCCTTGCAGAGCGTACGGATGCGCGGCGTATCGTGGCTGCCGAGCAGCGTCAGGTGATACGGCACCGAGTCGCCGTGTTCGGTTAGCAACTGTCGCACTTCGTAGTCGAAATCTTCGGCGTCCATGTGGTCGAAGACGGCGTAGTCGAGGATGTGGCTGCGTAAGCGATAATTCATCACGCCGTGCGCCGTGTCGCCGTGCAGCCAGTCGGACGTGCCGCGCCAGACTTCGGCGACGATATAGGCTTCGGGGTTGATGCAGGTGACGAGTTCGCGGAAGCGCCGCCAGAACGCGGGCGAGGCTTTCCAGGGCACGTCCAGCCGCCAGCCGTCGATACCCTCGCTCGTCCACTGTTCGGTCACCTGCAGCAGGTACGCCTGAACGTCGGGGTTGTCGGTGTTGAGCTTGGGCAGGAACGGCGCGCCGCCGCAGGTCTGGTAGCTGGGCGGGTCGAAGCGGATCGGGAACGAATCGACCTGAAACCAGTCGCGGTACGGCGAATACTCGCCCAGCTCGACGACATCGCGGAACGCCCAGAAGCCGTCGCCGCAGTGGTTGAAGACGGCATCCAGCACCAGCCGCACGCCGGCACTCTTGAGCGCCGAGCGCATCTGCCGGAAGGTGTCGAGCGTGCCGAACGCCGGATCGATTTTCAGGTAGTCGCTGGTGTCGTACTTGTGGTTGGTCTGCGCCACGAAGATCGGCGTGGTATACAGCGCGTTGATGCCGAGCGCCTGCAGGTACGCCGCCTTCTGCGCGACGCCCGCCAGGTCGCCGCCGAAAAAATTCTCGCGCGTCGGCATGTCCGCGTCCCAGTCGGCAGCGCGGGGCGGATCGTTGGCGGGATCGCCGTTTTCGAAGCGCTCCGGGAATATCTGGTAGAACACGGCGTCCTTGACCCACTCCGGCGAATTCATTCCTTGACTCCCGTCAGTGCGATGCTCTCGATAAAGTGCCGCTGCCCCAGCAAAAAGGCGAAGATCGTCGGCAGCGTGGCGGTCACGGTTCCCGCCATCAGCAGCGTCCAGTTGGTGCTGTAGCGCCCCTGAAACATAACCAGCCCAAGCTGGATCGTGCGCATGTCCGGCTTGTCGGTGACGACCAGGGGCCACAAAAAGTCGTTCCAGGCGAACAGGAACGAGAAGATCGCCAGCGTCGCCAGCGCCGGGCGCGACAGCGGCAGGATGATACGCCACCACACCCCCAGCCGCGACGAGCCATCGATCATGGCGGATTCATCCAGGTCTTTGGGGATCGTCAGGTAGTGCTGGCGCAGCAGGAAAATGCCGAAGGCGCTGACCATGCGCGGCACGATCAGCGCGGTGAAGGTGTTCTGCCAGCCCAAATCCTTGATGATCAGGTACGAGGGAATGAGCAGCACCTGAAACGGCAGCATCATCGTGCCCAGCACCAGCAGGAACAGGACGTTGCGTCCGGGAAACGTCAGCCGGGCGAAAGCATACGCCGCCAGCGACCCCAGCAGGAGCTGCCCGATGGTGATCCCGGCTGCCATGATCGCCGTGTTGAGGTAGTAGCGGTCGAACGGCGCGGCTTCGAAGGCGCGCACGTAATTCTGCCACTCGAACGTCGTCGGAATCAGGTACGGCGGGCTGTAGGTCATGTTCGACGGCTTGAGCGACAGCGTGATCATCCACATCAGCGGCGCGATCATCACCACCGCCCCGGTGATCAGGATCAGGTGGATGTACCAGCGCTTCGGCAGCCAGCGCAGCAGCGTAACGCGAAGCGTGTTCGGGCGTTCCAGCACAGATGCGCTCATACGCCACCTCGCGCCTGCTGCCCGAACAGCTTCCACTGCACCAGCGTGACCACCAGCACGATGATGAACAGTATCCAGCCGATTGCCGAGGCATCGCCCAGGTTGAAGTAGCGGAACGCCTCGCGCCACAGCAGAAAGCCCATCACTTCGGTCGAGCCGACCGGACCGCCCGTACCGTTGGACATGACGAACACGGTATCGAACACCAGAAAGGCGTCGATCAGCGTCATAATGGCGACCAGCAGCGAAATCGGCGAGAGCAGCGGCAGCGTGATGTGACGAAAGCGCTGCCAGTTGGTCGCGCCGTCAACCTCCGCCGCCTCGTAATACACGCGCGGGATGGTTTGCAGCCCCGCCAGAAAGATCACCATGTTGAAGCCGATGCGCTTCCACACACCGACCAGGATCACGGCGGGCAGCGCCCACACCGGATCGCTAAGCCACGACGGTCCCTGAATGCCGATGCCGCGCAGCAGGGTATTGACCAGCCCCGAACCCGGCTCCAGCAGGTAGCGCCAAACGGTCGCCGCCGCCACCGTCGCCGTGACGACCGGGACGAAGTAGATGATGCGGTAGATCGTCACGCCTCTGATGCCGGTGTTGAGCAGCAGCGCAATCGCCAGCCCGCCGACCAGACTGAAGATCGTCAAGCCCGCGACATAAGCCGCCGTCACGCCCACCGAGTGCCAGAACGTTGGCGACTGGAACCAGTCGGCGTAATTCTGCAAGCCGACCGGCGTCATCTCCGGCGTGAAGCCGTTCCAGTCGTTCAGGCTCAGGTAGCCGGAATACACGATCGGGTAGACCGTGAACAAGCCGAGGATCAGCAGCGCCGGCAGAATAGCCAGGTACGCCACGCGAGCCTCGCCGTTC
Source organism: Anaerolineae bacterium (assembly GCA_020848855.1). The sequence goes on from JADLHH010000460.1 coordinate 4,084, forward strand.
AGCCGAGGACGGCGCGCGGAACGCACGTTACCGATAAGCATGAGCGAATGCCTCTTGAGTATCAGGCAAGCAGGTGTGCCGGTTTGCACCGGCACACCCGTAACAAGCCATTAGTCTAGTGCAGCAGCGCGTTGACCGCGACTTCGGCGTTGGTCAGCGCATCCTGAGAGGAAACCTGCCCGTACAGCGCGCGTTCGATATTGGCGCTGAACACGTCCGAAAGCTGGGCGTACACCGCCACCGACGGACGGTTGATGGCGTACTGCTGGCTTTCGACAAACGGGATCAGGCGCGGCTCGGTGTCGGTCAGCCAGCTTTGGAAGCCGGCGTCATCGGCAACCGACTGGCGAATCGGCATGAAGGTCGTGCCCTCATCCCACGTGACCTGCATTTCGGTGCTGGTCAGCCACTGGACGAAGGTGAACGCCGCCTGCTGCTTCGCGTCGTCGCTGCCGAAGATCACCAGATGCTCGCCGCCCATATTGGTCGCGGGCTGCCCGCCTTCGGGGATCGGCATCGGCGCGGTGCTGAACGCGAACATCGTCTGCGAAGCGTAGCCGCCGACCATCCACGAGCCGTCCATGCGCATACAGGCTTTGCCCTGGTCGAACGCGCCCCACGGATCGAGGCTGCTCGCGCCGCTGTCGATCAGCGAGCGCCAGAAATCGAGCGCTTTCAAGCCCGCTTCGGTGTTGAACGCGGCGGCGCTGTTGTCTTCGTTCAGGAACGCGCCGCCCGCCTGCCACAGGTACACCTGGAACTGCCAGGTCAAGCCTTCGCCGGGCTGCGTGTACAGTTCCATGCCGATGACGCCCTCGTCGGGGTTGGCGCAGGTCTGCGCCATGCTCGCCAGCTCATCCCATGTGGTCGGCGGCGCGGCGGGATCAAGCCCGGCGGCGGTGAACAGGTCATTGTTGATGAACAGTTCGAGATTGTTGGTGCTGACCGGCAGCCCGTACAGTTCACCGCCATATTTATTGACGTTCAGCAGCGCCGGGTAGAAATCGCTCAGGTCGATTCCGGCGGCATCCACGTAGCTGTCGAGCGTGACGACTTTGCCGGAACTCGCCAGCAGCGGCACCCACGCCATATCGACCGCAGCGATATCCGGGGCTTCGCCGCCAGCGGCAGCGGTCTGGATGCGCGGCAGAAGCTCGCCCCAGCCGAAGAAGGTGTTTTCGACCTGGATGTCGGGGTGTTCGGCGTTGAACTGGTCGACCAACTGCTGGATGACTTCCCCATTATTGCCGTCCCAGTAGTTCCAGAACGTGAGGGTCACGGGCGACTGCGCCGAAACCGCGCTCAAGCCGCAGACGCAGACCAGCACAACCGAGAGCAGGACGAAGCGGGATAAGCGGAACATCGAAGACTCCTTTAAGCTGATTTGTTTTATGCAATAAATCGGTTTACTAAACCGGTTTAACAATCATAGTATCCCAACATTTCGCGGCTGTCAAATGGGGTGTTTGGCGGAGCATTTGGGGCGTATCAGGCTTCTGCGTCTCTGGAATCCAAAAATGCCACCAATGGGGTGGCATTTTGTTTAACGCGCTCGCGGTGATTACGCGGCGTTGACCACGCCCGTGTTCTCGAACTGGCTGTTGTACAGGTCGGCATAGAAGCCGTCCTGAGCCAGCAGTTCGGTATGGCTGCCCTGCTCGACAATATCGCCGTCGCGCATGACCAGAATCAGGTCGGCGTTGCGGATGGTGCTGAGCCGGTGGGCGATGATGAAGCTGGTGCGGTTGTGCATCAGGTTGTCCATCGCCTTCTGGATCAGCACTTCGGTGCGGGTATCGACCGAGCTGGTGGCTTCGTCCAGAATGAGCATCGGCGGGTCGGCGAGGATGGCGCGGGCAATCGTCAGAAGCTGTTTCTGCCCCTGCGAAACATTCGACGCTTCCTCATTCAGCACGGTGTTGTAGCCGTCCGGCAGCGTGCGCACGAAGTGGTCGACGTGCGCGGCTTGCGCAGCGGCGATCACTTCCTCGTCGGTCGCGTCCAGCCGCCCGTAGCGGATGTTCTCCATGATTGTGCCGCTGTACAGCCAGGCATCCTGCAGCACCATGCCGAACATCTCGCGCAGGTCGTGGCGGGTGAAGTCGCGGATGTCGTACCCGTCGATACGGATCGCGCCGCTGTTCACGTCGTAGAAGCGCATCAGCAGCTTGACCATCGTCGTCTTGCCCGCGCCGGTCGGTCCTACGATGGCGATCTTCTGCCCCGGCTTCACCGACGCCGAGAAGTTGCGAATGATGACCTTCTCCGGGTCGTAGCCGAACTGCACGCGGTCGAACTCGACGTTACCAGCGACCACCGCTTCCTTCACCGGGCTGGTGGATTCGGTGATTTCTTCCGGCTCCGCCAGAAATTGGAAGACGCGCTCGGCGGCGGCAGCCGTCTGCTGCAGCACGTTCGAGATGTTGGCGATCTGGCTGATCGGCTGGGTGAACGAGCGCACATACTGGATGAACGCCTGCACATCGCCGACGGTGATTGTGCCGTTGATCACCAGATAGCCGCCGAGGATCGACACGCCGACGTAGCCAAGATTGCCGACAAAGCCCATGACCGGGAACAGCAGCCCGGACAGGAACTGCGACTTCCATGCCGAACTGTACAGCGTATCGTTGTAGGTATCGAACCTGGCGACGCTCTGTTCCTCGCCGTTGAAGGCTTTCATCACGTTGTGCGCGCCGTACATTTCCTCGACATGCCCGTTGACGTGACCGAGATAGTCCTGCTGCTCCTTGAAATACTTCTGCGACTTACCGATCACCGCCGCGATGATGCCGAACGACAGCGGGATCATGATCAGCGCGACCAGCGTCATCTGCCAGCTAATCGACAGCATCATGACCAGCACGCCGATCATGCTGACGACCGAGGTCACGATCTGCGACAGGCTCTGGTTGAGCGTCTGGCTGATGGTGTCCACGTCGTTGGTCACGCGCGACAGCACCTCGCCCTGGTTGGTCTTGTCGAAGTACTTGAGCGGCAGCTTGTTGATCTTCTCCGAGATATCCCGGCGCAGGTTGTACGTCACCTTCTGCGAAATCCCCGCCATCACCCAGCCCTGAATGTAGCTGAACAGCGCCGACAGCAGGTACAAGCCGACGAGGATAAGGATGATGTTGCCGATGTACGCGAAGTCGATGCCCGTGCCCGTCCCGGCGATCTGCGCGATCACGCCCTCGAACAGCCGGGTAGTCGCTAGCCCCAGCACTTTGGGTCCCACAATCGTGAAGATCGTCGAGGCAATGGCGAAGATCAGCACGATCACGAGCGCGATTTTGTACGCGCCGATATACGCGATCAGCTTCTTCATCGTCCCGCGAAAATCGCGCGCCTTTTCGGTGGGGGCGCCCATCGGCGACGGACCACCCATAGGACCACGTGGAGACTGTCTTGGATGTCCCCCCATCATGATGCCAACTCCTCAATGCCTAGCTGCGACAGCGCAATTTCACGATACACCTCGCACGTTTCCATCAGTTCCTCATGCGTCCCTTTGCCTACGATCCTGCCGTCGTCGAGCACGATGATCTGCTCGGCATTCCTCACGGTCGAAACGCGCTGCGTGACGATCAGCAGCGTGCTGTCGCCGGTCTTTTCGCGCAGCGCCCGGCGCAGCACCGCGTCGGTCTTGAAGTCGAGCGCCGAGAAGCTGTCGTCGAAGATGTAGATCGGCGCGTGCTTGACCAGCGCGCGGGCAATCGACAGCCGCTGGCGCTGACCGCCGGACACGTTGCTGCCGCCCTGCGCGATTTCGGTTTCCAGCCCTTCCGGCTTTTCAGCGATGAATTCGCTCGCCTGCGCGATATCCGCCGCTTCCTGCATCAGCTCTGGCGAGGCGTTTTCGTCGGCGTAGCGCAGGTTGGATTCAATCGTGCCGGAGAACAGGTTCGCCTTCTGCGGGATGTAGCCCAGCCGGTCGCGCAGGTCATGCTGCGTCACCTCGCGGATGTCCGCCCCGTCGATCAGGATCGCGCCGTCGGTCACGTCGTAGAAGCGTGGGATCAGGTTGACCAGCGTCGACTTGCCCGAACCGGTCGAGCCGATGAACGCGGTCGTCTGCCCCGGCTGCGCCGTGAAATTGAGGTCGTGCAGCACGTCGGCTTCAGCGCCGGGGTAGCGGAACGATACGTGCCGGAACTCGACCGTGCCCACGAACGGCTCGGCGAAGCGCTTCGGGGCTTTCGGGTCGCGGATCGTCAGTTCCGTCTCCAGCACGTCGGCGATCCGATCCGCCGACACCGCCGCGCGTGGCACCAGAATGAAGATGAACGACAGCATGAGGAAGGCGAAGACGACCTGCAGCGCATACTGCATGAAGGCGATCATGTCGCCGACCTGCATCTGCGCGTCCGCCACCTGGTGCGCGCCGACCCAGATGATCAGCAGCGTCAGCCCGTTCATGATGAGCATCATGAAGGGCATCATCGTCGCCATGATGCGGGTGACGAACAGGTTGGTGCTGGTCACGTCCTGGTTGGCTTTGTCGAAGCGCTTCTCTTCAAACGGATGGGTGTTGAACGCCCGCACGACCATCATGCCGGACAGATTCTCGCGCGTGACCAGGTTCAGGCGGTCGACCAGCGACTGGATGATCTTGAACTTGGGCAGCGCCAGGCTGAACAGGCTGGCGATCAGCGTCACGAGCGCGATCACGCCCAGCGCGATGATCCACCACATCGACGAGTCGGTGCTGGTCGCCTTGATAATGCCGCCCACGCCGAGGATCGGCGCGTAAAAGACCATGCGGATCACGATCACGGTCAGCGTCTGAAGCTGGGTGACGTCGTTGGTGGTGCGCGTGATCAGCGACGAGACCGAGAACTTGTCGAACTCGTTGTTGGAGAAGCTCTCGACCTTCCTGAACACGTCACGGCGCAGGTCGCGGGCGATGCCGGCGGCAGCGCGCGACGACAGGAAGCCGACCACAATCGCGCTGATGCCGGACAGCAGCGACAGCGCCAGCATGATCTCGCCGACGTTCAGGATGTACTGATTCTGGATGGCGCTGGTGTCCATGCCCAGCGCGGTGTATTCCGCTTTGATGGCGGGCGTCGCCGACTGGATGAGCATGTTCTCGTCCATCGACGCGAAGCGCTCGTTGATCGAATTGAGGATCGGCGTGCGGAGCAGCGCGGGCAGGTGTTGCAGCAGGGCGAACACGTCCGTACCCGCCGGCAGCGATGACAGGTCGAAGCCGCCGCTCGGCGACATCTGCGCCGCTTTGGACGGGTCCGCCATGATCTGCTCGATGCCGGAGACCGCAGTGAACGCCTTGCCCAGTATCGGGTTGAGACGGTTGATGTCGTCGGCATCGACGGTGCTGTTCAACACGTAAACCGGCTCGTTCGCCAGCGCCGGGTACTGTGTCAGGTACGTCTGGTAGTCGGGCGAACCGCTGTCGACCAGCGTGTAGTGCGCCAGCACGTCCACTTGCTCGTCGGCGCTCATGAACAGGGTGAGCTTATTCATCTCGCTCTGGCGCACCGCCTGTGGGACAGCGCTTTCGACGCCGCCCTGCTGAATGCCGACGTTGACGATTTTGGCGATGTAGTCCGGCAGGGTTAAGTCCGCCATGCCCTGACCGAACAGCAGCACAATCGACAGCAGGATGAGCGCCAGATACGGTTTGAGATATTTCGCTATGCGGAACATTATCGAGTAGTTTCTCTCTCTGGATGGGCGAGGTTCATGGTTGTGATTCAGCTTCGGAGATCATCCGTTCGGCGCTGAGACGGCGCAGACCGGGCAGGAAGACCGAAGCCGCCGCGAGTTCCTCGTCGGTCAGTCCTTCCAGTACCCCGGCGATCATCTCGGTCATCTGCTGGTGCGTTTCCTCGGCGCGGCGCAAGCCTTCGGGGGTCACTTCCAGGAATGACCGCCGCCGATCATTGGGGTCGGGGGTACGCGCCAGCCAGCCGCGCTCGACCAGCGCCTGCACCAGCACGCTGGCGGACTGCAGGCTCACTTTGCGCCGTTTGGCAAGGTCGCTGATCGTGATCGGCTGATCCTTCATCAGCATCAGCACGCGCACCTGCATCAGCGTCGCTTCGTCCTCGTCGCCATCGCGCATCCGCGAGGCGATCAACCGACCGAAGTTCGGCAGTATCTCAAGCAGCGCTTGAGCCGTGACGTAGGCTGTCCAGTCACTCATCGGATTTTAGTCACACCTGTTGATAGTCAACAATGTTGATTATCATCATAGTTGAGTATTTCCGGCTGTCAAGGATGCGCGCAGATCGTTAACGAAACTTTTATACAGTGCTGGCTGTCAATCGAAGAATTCTCACGTGGTCTCGAAATCGCCGACCGGGATACGAAGCGCGTGAAGGTGCATTTCAACCTGTAGGCGGAAGGGTCAGCCGCCCGCCACGCTGAGGATCGTTTGCAGGAGGACGTTCGCGCCGTTGATGACATCCGACCATTCGGTGAACTCGTCCGGTCGATGACCGATGCCGTCGACCGAGGGGATAAAAATCATGCCGCTGGGCATCAGCTTGCTCAGAATCTGCGCCGAATGCCCACTGTAGCTGAACATCCGCATGTGCGACAGATCGAGCATGTCGGCGGACTGCTCTATCGCCTGAATCACACCAGCCGCCATAGTGGCGGCTGGTACGTGAACAACATGCTCCGATTCCATTTCGAGACCGTTGGCAGCGGCGCATTCGCGGGCAATGCCAAGCAGGGTAGTTTCCATCTCGGCAAGCTGCTTCTCGCTGACATGACGACACTCCATCAACAGGCGAGCGCGGCTGGGACTGACGTTGAACGCCCCCGGCTCGACCTCAATATCCCCGACATTGAAAATGCCATCGCCGTAGCGCTCGCGTACGGTGTCGTGCCCGCGTACGACGAACAGCGCCGCTCCGCGCAGGGCATCGCGCCGTTTGTACATGTCGGTCGTGCCGGAATGCCCCGCCTGCCCGGTGAAGGTCAGCAGGTAAGTCGTTCGCCCGACAATCCCGCTGACCACGCCGATATTGATCCCGGCGCGGTGCAGGCGCGCGCTCTGCTCGATGTGCAGTTCCAGGTAGCCCGCCAGCTTCGCAGGCGAGCGCCGGGCGCGGTAGATCGCACGCGGGTCGATGCCCGCCCGCGACATCGCCGCCCGAAACGGCGCGTTGTCGACGTGCTGGTCGGTCAGGTCGTCGGCGGTGAGCATCCCCGCCAGCGCGCGGCAACCGAACATCGAGCGCCAGTTGCCTTCGTCGTCGGTGAAGTTGATGATTTCGAGATGCACCGGCAGTTCGACACCCGCCGCGCGCAGCGTGCGCAGGCATTCCAGCCCCGCCAGAATGCCGACCGCGCCGTCGTAGCGCCCGCCGTTGGGCACGCTGTCGAGGTGCGAGCCGATCAGGAGGGTTTTCGCGTTCGGCTGGCGGCTGGTCAGGACGCCGCTCAGGTTGCCGGCGTCGTCGTCGCGCACGGCAAGCCCCGCCTCTTCGATCCGGTCGGCAAACCAGGCGCGCGCCGCCAAATCCTGCGGCGAAAGCGCCACCCGACTGATACCGCCGTCCGGCGTTGCGCCGATTTCGCTCAATTGCAGAAAATCGGCGTGCATTCGCTCGCCGTCGATGCGTAAATTGGATGTCACCATCTGAGAGGTCTGCAAACCAGTCGTCCTGAAACCGTCAAGTGGGTTTGCGCACCCATTATAATCCAAAACCCGGCAAGATTTGCCACCCCAATTTCCACTCATTTCCCGCCGCTGGTCGCGCCATCTGTCGCCCACATGATATTCTTCCCGATTTCACCTGTCCGGCGAAACATTCCCGGTGCGCCCGCGTAAATGACGATAGCTGTATTGGCTCTGCACGCAGGAGAACCCCATGACACCTGTGCCTATCCCCGACTCGCACCGCGACCTGCTCGCCGCCCCCTGCTGCCCGGTGCTGGCAACCGTCATGCCCGACGGCAGCCCGCAGACCACGCCCGTATGGTGCGTGCTCGATGGCGACCGCATCCAGATCAACACCATGAGCGCCTTCCGCAAGGCGAAAAACATGCGCGCCAACCCGCGTGTGACGCTGCTGGCGCTCGACCCGCAAAATCCGCAGCGCCATATCGAAATTCGCGGCATCGTCGTCGAGATGACCGAAGACGGCGCACGCGCCCACCTCGACGCACTGACACAGGCATATCTGCGCAAGCCGGACGCCAAATTCTTCGGCGACAGCGTCCCGGCGGCGCTGGAAACCCGCTTTACACCTGTCAGGGTCACCATTCAGCCCACCCGCGTCCGCGTGGAAGGATAACCCCCATGCCCGCCATCATTCCCGACTCGCACCGCGATCTGCTGACCGAGCCGATTCATGCGGTGCTGACGACCCTGATGCCCGACGGACAGCCGCAGTGTACCGTCGTCTGGCTGGATTACGACGGCGCGTACCTGCTTGTGAACACCACGCTGGAACGCCGCAAGGGGCGCAACATGCAGCGCAACCCCGCCGTCGCCGTGCTGGTGGTCGACCCTGCCAACGGCAGCCGCTGGATCGAGATACGCGGCAGGGTGGTCGAGATCACGCCCGAAGGGGCGGAGGCGCACGCCGACCGACTCACCCGGCTGTACACCGGCAGAGCCAGCTTCTACGGCGATATCTACCCGGTCGAGCGGCGGCTGACCGAGACGCGCGTCATCGTGAAGATCGAGCCGGTCAAAGTCGCGGTTGACGCCGTTTTCAAGTAAGGCGTCTGCCAGCGCGGGTTGACGAGCAAAATCGAAACACCTGTCGGACAGATGTGCCTTCCCAAACGCCGAATCGGTGCTATGGTAGGGTTGTTCTCCACGCGCCTGTCTGTCGCCTAACTGCCCCACATCCTGCCGCTGCTCATCCACCCCCTAAGATCGCGGGGCTAAGGGAGGGTGATTCCGACATATAATGGATATATGTAGTTATGGTTCTCCGGGGTGAACATGCCACTGGATCCCAATCTCGTCTATCTGATCCTGATCGCCGGGTTGTGGCTGAGCGTGACCGCCGCCTACATTCCCGGCACGGGCATTGTCGAAGTCCTGGCGGTGATCGGCGTGGTTGCCGCGCTGATCGCGCTGGCGACGATGCCCACCAGTTGGTGGGCGGTGATCCTGATCGTGGGCGGTGTGCTCGGCTTTCTGATCATGCCGTTCATCGACCGACGCTTCGCGCTGCTCGCCGTCGGCGGGCTGGCGCTGCAGGCGGTCGGCAGCCTGTTTCTGTTCGACAGCTCGCCGGTGGGTCTGCCGGTGATCTTCGTCACGATTGCGGCGGCGCTGCTGTATCATCGTTTCGCGCTGCTGCCGACGCTGGAGCACCACCGGGGCAGCCCGGCGATGCTCGAAGACCAGCCGCTGACCGGCTTGACCGGCTACGTCCAGCACGCGCTCGACCCGGTCGGCACGGTGTACGTGCGCGGCGAATCGTGGACAGCGCGCAGCGAGCATAGAATTGACGCTGGCGCGGAAGTCTCGGTGATCGATCAAGAGGGGCTGACCCTGTTCGTGGAACCCGTCAAACAGAAGCGGCACCCAGAGGAGGCGTAAGCGATGGGAACTGAAGTCGTCCTGATAGCATTCCTGATCCTGTTCCTGTTTTATCTGGTCTTCAGCGCGGTGCGGGTCGTGCCCGAATACGAGCGGCTGGTCGTGCTGGCGCTCGGCAAGTACGCCGGCACGCGCGGACCGGGCATCACAGTGATCATCCCATTCCTGGAGACCGCCCGGAAAGTTGACCTGCGCGAGCGCTTCCTCGAAATCCCGCGCCAGACGGCGATCTCGAAGGATAACACGTCGATTGACATCGACTTTCTGGTGTACTACCGCATCGTCAACCC
>JADLHH010000461.1 GCA_020848855.1 Anaerolineae bacterium
CAGGACGCGCATTAACTGGGCGTGCCCGATGACGAGTTTCCAGCCGGCTATCGTTTCGTTAGCGATGCCATTCGCCGCCAGCGCGATGATTTCGGCTTCGGCAGCAATACCATTCATGCCAATCAATTCCGCGCCGATGCTGTAATGCTGGTCGTCGCCGGAACGTTCCTCGAAGACCGCGCCGCTGAACTGCCAGCGGACGACGGGCTGCGCGTCGGACGGAAAGCGTGTGATGTAGGCGTGCGCCGCCGTCGCAGTGAACTCCGGGCGCAGGGCAAGCTGACGACCGAGGCGCTCGAAGGTGAACAGGCGGTGAATGATCTGGTCGCCGGCTTTGGTCAAGAATAATTCCGCCGGCTGGATGATCGGCGTTTCGATGGTTTCGTAGCCGTAGAGCGCCATGAAATGCTCAAGGTGGCTGGCAAGACGGCTGGTCGCTTGATTCTGCACGTTGCGGATGCTCCGACACGCGGAAATATCGCATCATGATAACGTGGTTTTGAGCGTTGGCAATGGTCGGTTGGGGCGATGATGGGGGATGTCTCCAATGAAGGGCACGACATGTCGTGCCCCTACAGAGACCGGTTGTTGCGGGTTAGCGGTAGGCGCCGCTGCTGTAGACGTAGACGGCGGGTCCGGTGTCATTGGACACGGTGAAGTCGAATTCGCTGGACGCCCAGTTGTACAGCCACAGCGCGTCGGTGATCGACAGGTTGACGCAGCCGTGACTGTGCCGGTAGCCGAAGCCGTCGTGCCAGTAGGTGCCGTGCAAGCCGATGTCGCCGTCGAAATACATCGTCCAGGGGACTTCCTGAAGATAGTAGAAGTCGGGGTTGCCTTCCGCACCGTGCATGAGCGTGCGCGGGTAGCGGACGTAAACGTGGAACAAGCCTTCGTTGGTCGGCCAGTCGGCAAGACCGGACGAGACGAGCGTCGCAAACACCGGTGTGCTGCCTTCGTAGGCGATGGCGACCTGCTCGTACAGGTCAACGCTGACCCACTTGTTGGTGTCGATGTCGGCGGAGCGCTCGACCGGCAGGATGCGGGCGACCTTGCGCTGCTCGACCCACTGATCGACGCCGACCTGATACCACTCCCAGCCGTCAACGTCGACCGTCGCGTACAGGTTGACCATCGTATAGCGCAGGATCGCCAGCGTGCCGTCGAGCGGCTCCGCGCCGGGGGTTACGCTGGGACGGACGTTGTCGAGTAGCCAGGCGACCGGGTAGGGGATTTCGGCGGGCAGCAGCGCGCCGCCGAAGCGCGATGGCAGCGCCGACTGAAGCACGGACGTTTGCAGCCATTTCCCGTCGTCCATCTGCACCCAGCCGTCGACCGAATTCTTGACGGTGACGGAGTTGAAGCCCTTGTCGATACGGTCGACGATGTTACCGTTGGGGGCGTCGAAGATGTCGGCGGCGTCGAGGAGCTTCTGGTAGATGCGGTCGTAGAGGATCGAGTCGTCGGGGTAAAGCTGCTGGACGACTGGCGCCGGGTACGCCAGAATGTCGGCATCGGGGATGCTCGAACAGACATCGGCACACGGGCTTTCGGCGTGGACGGCAAGCGCGCCGACGACCCAGAGAAACAACCCGGCGATGCTCGCCACCCATCTGCCCATGTGCTTGTCCACCTACTTGTCATCCCGTTGTCGCTTTCGATAATTCTGTTATAGCAGAATATCGGCAGACGTATCAACAGCGCGATACCTACGCTTGAGCGCCGCGCGCCGGGCGAGCATCGACATGGCTTATCGCGCCGAAGCTCACAATTTCGTAGCTTAACGGCACAAATTTCGAAATATGTCTATACTTAATAAGGTTTTGTCAATGATTGTTCGCTGATTTCTTGCGGCTCCACGTCGCACGGGAGGAGCACCATGAAAACCAAATTGATGATCCTGTTCCTGCTGCTCTCATTGCTCATGGGTACGATGGCGCAGGTGGTGTCCGCTTCGGATGCCAGCCAGTTGGCAGTGCCGAAGCTGGTCGTGAACACCAGTTTCCTGAACGTTCGCTCCGGTCCTGGTCCGCAGTATGGCGTCATTGCCATCGTGGTGGGCGGGACGGAACTGCCGGTGCTGGGCAGCAACACGAGCAATTCGTGGTATCTGGTATCCACGGCGGTGGGGCAGGGCTGGGTCGATATAACCTTCACGCTGCCGCGCGGCGACTTCAGCAGTGTACCAGAGATTGACGACACGGTCGCGGTTATCGCGGCGGCGCAGACGGCGACGAGCATCGCGCTGCCGCAGTCGGTCATCGCGTCGCTGACGACGACTGTGCAGACGCCGCTGGCGTCGACAACCTGGGTCGCGCAGAACGTGCTTTCGGTCAACCTGCGTACGCAGCCCGCCGATAACGGTCCGGTCATCAAGATTCTGTTCCGCGACGACAACCTGACGTTCCCGGTCGTTGGCTACGCCTACGACAGCGTCGGCGTGCGCTGGATCGCCATCGTCGTGCCGGGGGTTGGCACGGGCTGGATCGAGGAAGCGAAAACGACCGTCAGCGTTGCGACCAGCAGCACAACGGCGACGACCACCGGCGGCGCGGGCGTTATCCAGACGATCATTCCGGCGGCGCGGGTTATGATCAACACCGGCGCGCAGAACGTGCGCTTTGGTCCCGGTCCGCAGTTCGACACCCTCGCTGTGGTGCCGGGCGGCACGACGCTGGAAGTGTTGGGCGTGCTGTCGGATATGTCGTGGTACAAGGTGCGCGGGTCGTTCGGGGACGGCTGGGTTGCTTCCGAATTCGTCCTGTTCCGGGGCGACTTCAGCAGCGTGCCGGTCATCAACAGTATCTACTAGGTTAAGTTACGAAAGCTGAGCAACATCCATGCGTATCATCTATATCGAGGACAATCTCGCCAACGTCGCGCTGATCGAGCGAATTTGTCACATGAACAGCGACGAACTGGTCACCTACAACGAAGCTGATTCGGCGCTGGCAGAGATCGATCCTGGTTCGGCAGACCTGATCCTGATGGACTTGAACCTGGGCAATCGCAGCATCGACGGATTGAGCTTGACCCGGCTGCTGCGGCAAAAGGGGATCACCGAGCCGATTGTCGCCATCACGGCATACGACACGATGGGCTATGCCGATCAGTACGTGGCGGCGGGGTGCAACGATTACGTCCGCAAACCCGTGTCGATCCGGGGCATGTTGAACCTGATCAACACGTATCGTTGACAGGCGAAAGCAAGCATCTCACAGAGGCGGGCGCAGGTTGACCCGCCTCTGCTGCGTTCCGGCAGGTTACCGGCGGGCGGCTTGCCGACGACTGCCGGGCGCATGACCCGCGCGCCGTCGATAGCGTACAGCCGAGCGGTATACTGAGAGCGTCGTCCGCTGCCGAGGTGCGATCATCGTGCGATCTCATCTATTTTTGATCGGGCGCAGCGTGCTGTGCCGCTGCACAATGCTGGTCCTGGCGCTGTTGTGCGGAGTGCTGCTGGTACGGGCGCAGGAACCCGGCTTCACGATTGCCGACCCCGATGCCGTGCCCGAACCCATGCCGATGCTCGACACGAACGGCTACGACATTGAGAATTTTCTGCTGCTGGGGAGCGACACGACCAATCCGGTCAATGCCGGGCGCACCGACGTAATGGTGATTGTGTCGGTCAACCGGAGCGCCGGCTCGGTGGCGATGCTGTCGATCCCGCGCGACCTGTACGTGTACATCCCCGG
>JADLHH010000462.1 GCA_020848855.1 Anaerolineae bacterium
GGAGTCGCGCCAACCAACATCGACCGGGGGTACGCGCTGGAAAGGCTGGGCGCGCGCTACCCGGCGGAAACCATGCTGGCGGCGCTCAACGCTACCCGCGAGACGCTCCAAACCTTGAACACCAACGCCAACACCCGGCTGGCGTTGGAAGTGATGTTCCTCGATTATCCGTTGGCATAGCGACAAATGGGGATATCCAGGGGCGGGTCTGAGACCCGCCGCTACGGTATCATGGCTTGGCGTAGCGCGCCGCTGCCCGTTTGAGCGCCTCGACAGCGCCGTCTGGCGGCGACACCATGCCCAGCGTCGTATCCGGCTTGACTTTCGGACCGTGAAAGTCCGAGCCGCCAGTCATGATCAGCTTATTCGCGGTCGCGATGCCGCGCAGGTCGAGCCGCACCGCCTCGTCGTTCGACGGGTGGTTGACTTCGACGCCATCCAGCCCGACCGGGATCAGCCGCTGGAGCATCGCGCGATAGTCGCCCAGCAAGCCGGGGTGCGCCAGCACGGCTGCCCCGCCCGCGCTGTGAATCAGCGCGATGGCTTCTTCCGGCGTCAGCCGCGTGCGGGCGACGTAAGCCGGGCGGTCATTGCCGATGAACCGGTCGAAGGCATCCTTGACCGACTCGACATAGCCCGCTTCCAGCAGCGCCCGCGCCACGTGTGGGCGACCGATCGCGCCGCCGTCGGCGATTTCCACCACGCGATTCCAGTCCACCGGCATGTTCATCGCCGCCAGGTTTTCGACCATTCGCTGCCCGCGCTGGTAACGGTTCGCCCGGAAACGCGCCAGCGCTTCCTGAAAACGACCGTCGTGGATATCCACGTAGTAGCCGAGCATATGAACATCCCCATCGGCATCCTCGGCGCTCAGTTCGATGCCGGGGATGACGATGGGGGCGCCGTAATGCGCAGCCGCCTGCTGCGCTTCTTCTACGCCGTCGGTTGTGTCGTGGTCGGTGATAGCGATGACATCAAACTTCCGCGCCAGTTCGACGAGTTCCGCCGGGCGATACTGCCCATCGGAAGCGTTGGTATGAAGATGAAGGTCGGCGCGCATGGAACTTCAGGGGCGAGGTTCAACGACGAAGCGCACCGCAGTCCGCTCCTGACCCTCAATATCCACTTCTGTGAAATACGGGATGCAAATAATAGCGATTTGATCCCCCTCGAGGTAGCCGCGTGCAATCGCCAGCGCTTTGACCGCCTGATTGACCGCACCGGCGCCAATCGCCTGTACTTCCGCGTACCGATGCTCGCGGATGACTGCCGCAATTGCCCCGGCAACTGCTGTCGAGCGCGATTTCGCCGAAACCTTGATGACGTCTGCTTTTCCCTTGCTGCTTACGTTGGTCTCTTCCATGTAGTCCTCTGCCTCGTCACTGTAGAAGGTTGTACGGTCGTCTTGATAATCGGCCATCGTCGTACCTCAGAGTAGAGTGTTCGAAAGGTTGAACTTAACGTACAACATGAATTCTACAACTATTTTCCGCAAAGTCTACACCGTGTTCACAAATTTCGTCATATACGGGAGGATAATCGTGGGGCAACCGAATGTTAACCGCAAATCGCAATGAAATACCTGCGCTGGTAGAAATTATCCCAATGTTAAAAGATTGGCTTTTTCACCAAGTTTTAATCTTGTTACCCATCTGGTGGTCGAATATCCCAAGTCTGCGCCGACTCGTGCCGCGATTTCACAAGCCGAGCGCTTAGCTTTGGGATGACTCGACGCCCGTCATAACTAAACCGTTTATCAACATACGCACAGTTTTCTGGACTTTTATCCCAACCTTAAAATATTCGGTATTTTAAGGTTGATCGGTTGTGGGGGCACCTGCGATCCATTATACTGAAGACATTGAAATAGGCAGTTAGAACCCGTTTTTACCCGCCGCCACTCTACCCGGTGGGAACACGACCAACGGCTTCCAATCGCATCACGACGCGAAAAAGCGGCTCTCGCAGCCGAGAGATTTACATTGCCTGTATTACATCGGGTCGGGCGCAGTCACCGACGGAATCATGGGACATAAACCAGTGAACCCACACGAAATCTGGAACGCCGCTTTTCACCAACTGGAGATGCAGCTTGACCGCGCCAGCTTCGAAACCTGGCTGCGCGGCTCGGAACTGCTGCGGGTGGAAGATGGCGCTTACATCATCGGCGTGCGCAACGCCTACGCCCGCGACATGCTGCAGCACCGGCTGTACCGCAACGTCCGCCGCGTCCTGAGCGATGTCGCCGGGACGAGCGTCGATCTTCGGTTTGAGATCAGTAAGGTGGAGATGGCGCAGCCAGCCGAGCAGCAGGAAGACATGCCGCTGTTCCGGCTGCTGGCGCAGCAGGACCCCGCCAGCCCGGTAGCCCCCCTCCACGAACAGGTCGCGCGCCCGCAGCGCCCCGACCTGCCCGAGTCGGATCTCAACCCGCGCTACACCTTTGACCGCTTCCTCGCCGGAACGGAGAACGCGACCATCCTCGCGGCGGCGCTGTCGGTATCCGAACGCCCCGCCAGTTCGTATAATCCATTCTTCATCTACGGCGGCGTCGGTCTTGGCAAGACACACCTGCTGCAGGCGATTGCCCACACCTGCAAGCTGCGCAACCTGCGCGTGATCTACATCCCGTCGGAAGCCTTCACCAACGATCTGGTCGATTCGATCCGCCAGCGCACGCAGGCGATGTTCCGCGACAAGTACCGTTCAGCCGACGTGCTGCTGGTCGACGATATTCAGTTCATTTCCGGCAAAGAGAGCACGCAGGAAGAATTCTTCCATACCTTTAATACGCTCTACACCTATAACAAGCAGATCATTCTGGCGTCCGACCGCCCGCCGCGCGAACTGGCGACGCTCGAAGACCGCCTGCGCTCGCGCTTCGAGGGTGGGCTGGTCATGGATATTCAGCCGCCGAGCTTCGAAACGCGCATGGCGATCCTGAACAACTGGGCATGCGAGCGCAATCTAATGCTGCCGAATCACGTCGCCGAGATGATCGCCGGGCGCGCCAAGCTGAACGTGCGCGAACTGGAAGGCATCTTCAATCAGGTAGTCGCCACCGCGCAGCTCACGCGCCAGCCGCTCAGCGCCGGCATGACCGAGGACATCCTCGAAGGCTACCGCCGCCCACGCGAACACGTCACCATCGCCCAGGTGCTCGACCTCACGGCGAAGCATCACGGCTTGACGGTCGAGGATTTGGTCGGCAAGCGCCGCACCGGCGCGATCAGTCAGGCGCGGCAGATCGCCATGTATCTCGTCCGCGAATTCACGTCGGCGTCGCTGCCGCAGATTGGCGATGCCTTCGGGCGCACGCACAGCACCGTGCTGCATAGCTGCAACAAGATCGCCGGGAATTTGCAGACCGACGCGCAGGTGCGCACGATTGTTCAGGACATCCGCGAGCGCCTGCGCAAAGACGGGGAATAACCCCTACCAAATGGTTTGTACTGGATCGCGCGCCAGTCGCTGCTTTCCGCTATGCTGACAGGTAGTAACGGTCGCTTCATGCACCTCGGAAAGCACATCTCTATGCACGACTTCACCGGCGAGCTGGCGGCGCTCGGCACCGCCTTGTGTTTCGCCTTCGGATCAACCCTGTTCACGCTCGCCGGCCGCGAGATGGGCGCGCAGCGCGTCAACCGCGTCCGTCTGCTGGTCGCGGCGGTGCTGGTCGCAATAATCCACTGGCTGACCTTCGGGCAGCTCGTGCCGCCTGCCAGCGCCGAATCGATCGGGTGGCTGGTGCTTTCCGGCTTCGTCGGGTTGGTGCTGGGCGATATCTGCCTGATGCAGGCATTCGTGATGCTGGGTCCCCGGCTGTCGATGCTGGTAATGGCACTCGCGCCCATGATCGCCACGATCATTGCCTGGATATTCCTCGACGAAACGCTGGATGCGCTGACGCTCGCCGGCATCGCGCTGGCGGTCGGCGGCGTGATTCTGGTGGTTGCCGAACGCCCCAACGGCGGTGCAACCAGCGTCGCCGCGACCGGGCGCGCCTATCAGGTCGGGCTGCTGTTCGCGTTCGGCGGCGCGCTGGGGCAGGCAGGCGGCACTGTGCTGTCGCGGCTCGGTCTCGCCGAAGGGCTGGAGCCGCTGTCCGCCTCACTGATCCGGCTGACGATGGCGACGGTCGTGATGTGGGGCATCGCCCTCGCCGGCGGGCGAGTCGGCGGGACGATCACCGCCGTGCGCGAACACCCGCGCGCCCGTCTGCGACTCCTCGGCGGCGCGGTCGTCGGTCCCGTGATCGGCGTCTGGCTGTCGCTGGTCGCCGTGCAGCGCACGTCGGTCGGCATCGCCTCGACGCTCATCTCGCTCACGCCCATCTTCCTGATTCCGATCAGCTACGTGGTTTTCAAAGAGCGCGCCACCCGGCAGGCGGTCATCGGCACGGTCATCGCCTTCGCCGGAACAGCGCTGCTGTTCGCCTGAAGCCATCACCGTCGACGTTTGACACACACTTGCATCCTCGCTATACTCATCGAACAAAATTTCTAAGCCGGAGAAAGGCGTTATGAACGTCGAACAGGCTGTCGCGTTTGTCGAAGCGCGCGGCGACCCGCCGCATCAGGCGCTGGCGCACTTCGCCGTCGGGCGCATCGGCGCGGACGAAGCGCTGGCTGCCATCGCCGTCCGCCAGCGCGCCGACGGCAGTTGGGCGGGCATCGACCTCGACATGCCCGCCGACGTCTCTTCGATCTCGCAGACGTGGATCGGTCTGCAGTGGCTGATCTGGCTGCGTCCGGCGGGCGCAGACCGGCTCGACCAGACGATCACGTTTCTGCGGAACGTCCAGCAGCCCGCCGGGAACTGGGACGAGCCGGACGAGATCAGACAGCACAACCCGCCGCAGTGGATGATCCCCGGCAATCACGATAATCATATATGGCTGACGTCGGCGGTCATGTGCAAGCTGAAGGAACTGGGGCGCGAAAAATCGGTAAGGCAGTATCAGGCGCGGCGTTTTCTGCGCAGCGCGTGGCAGCGCGACCGCCGGCAGTTCAATGACGGCACACATTCCCACTGGATGGCGCTGCCGTATTTCTTCGGCTCCAGCCACGAACTCGACCGCGAGATCGTCGCGGGCTGCCGGGCGCGGCTGCTGTATGCCGCCGAAAACGAAATTCTCGATCCGATTGATTACCATGCGGCGGCGTATGCCGCGCTGCTCACCGGCGAGACGGCGCTGTTCGCCGCCTGCATGAGCAAGATCGATGGCTTTCAGCAGCCGGACGGCGGCATGACCACCCGTTACGGCGACCAGCACCGCCCGAACGGGACGGTTGAACTGCTGTTTCTGCTCAAGCGCGCGAATAAGCTTTAGGGAGAACCCTTCATGCCCCCATTTCTCGGCAACGACCTGCTGCGCGGCGAACAGGTCACGCTCGCCCGCCCGACCAAAGACGAGATCGCCGCGATCGCCGGCTGGTCGCAGGATGTCGAGTATTATCGGCTGATGCGGCGCGGGTTGGTCTACCCTGGCGACACCAGAGAGGATTACGAAAGCTGGTTTGAGAGCATGACCAAAGAGCAGAACGGCTTCCCTTTCGCCATCCGCCGGAGCGACGACGCCAGTCTCGTCGGCTGGCTGGCGCTGCGCGAAATCTTCTGGCAGGCGCGCCACTGCTCGCTGGTGAGCGGCCTTGACCCGGCGCTGCGCGGACGCGGCTACGGCTCGGACGCGCTGCGGGTAGCGCTCAAGTATGCGTTTCTGGAAATGAACCTGAACCGCGTCGGCTTGGACGTGATGAGCTACAACGAGGCGGGCATCCGCGCCTACACCAAAGTCGGCTTCACCCACGAAGGCACGACGCGCGCGGTCGTTTACCGCGATGGCATCTACTACAACATTCACATCATGGGAATTCTGCGCTCGGAGTGGGAAGCGCTCTACAACCAGCCGCCGATCAGCTATCGAACAGGCGGCGCAGCGCCGGGATGAGTCCCCGCGCGGCGCGCCCGCGATGGCTGATGTGGTTCTTCTCGCCCGATGGCAGCTCGCTGAACACCATGTCGTAGCCATCCGGCACGAACACGGCGTCGTAGCCGAAGCCGTTGGTCGGGTCGCCTGGCGCGCGGGCGATGCGCCCTTCGACCACGCCGTCAGCCGTCTCGACGATCTCCCGCTGCGCATCGACAACCGCCGCCACGCACACGAAGCGCGCCGAGCGCCGGTCGTCGGGCACGGCTTCCAGTTCGCCGAGCAGCTTCATGTAGCGGTCGCGGTCGGTCGGTCCGCCGTAGCGCGCCGAATACACGCCCGGTCGCCCACCGAGCGCATCGACGTTCAAGCCGCTGTCGTCGGCGAAAGCGGGCAAGCCGCTCGCCTGCGCGTATGCCTGCGCCTTGTGGATGGCATTCTCGGCGAAGGTCTCGTATGGCTCGTCGATCTCCAGCGACTCCAGCCCGGCATCGCGCAGGCTGAGCAGACGCACCGGCAGATTGGCAAGCAGCAGGCTGAATTCGCGCAGCTTGCCAGGGTTGGACGTGCCAAGCAGCAGCAGATTGTTCATAATCCCCTCAACTCAGAAACTCGACACACGCCCGTGTGACCATCCGCAGCGCATCCAGCGAGGCGGCAAAATCGCCCGGCTTCTCCAGCCCGTGATCCAGCCCGTCGAGCACCAGCCATGTCACATGCGCGCCGGTTTGAGTCACCTGCTCCGGCTGGTCCGCCGGATCCGCCGTGCCGATCACCGCCAGCGTCGGCGTCGTCCCGGTGTCCAGCGCTGCCGTGCCGATGGGCGTCAGCAGGATGAGCCGCTCTGCCCACTTCGCGCGCAGCGCCGCCAGCGGCGTGCCCATTGACTTCCCGGCGATCACGATCCGGTCATAGCCACGCTTCATCGCCTCGCCCACCGCCAGATCGATCTCGGCATTCAGGCTCTCGTAAGTCAGCGGCACATCCATGCCCGGTGGCGCGACCTGAAACCCATACCATACGCTCAATACGTCGTAGCCGATGTCGGCGGCGGCTTTGCGCAGATAATGCAGCAGCGGCAGATCGCAGGTGTAGCCGCGACCGGGCAGCATCACCAGCAGCCCGTCCGGCTCGTCGTGCGCGACCAGCCCGTGCGCCACCCGCCAGCCGGACGGCGTGGTCACTTCAAGCGTCAGTCGTTGAGCCATGATGCCTCTCTCCAACAGGATTCGCTGTAGGGGTAGACACGCGTGTCTGCTCGTGCGCCCCTACATTACGGCGCAAGCCCCGGCAGCACCCGCCAGGCGATGTACACATCCAGCGCAACCAGCACCCCGGCGATCACCAGCACCGATATGTAGGGGCGCATGGCTGTGCGCCCCCCATTATCCGCAATAATCGCCCGCCGCCAGCCATCTACGCCCAGCGCGACGCCCAGCCCAAGCGGGATCAAGCCGGGGTACATGTAGCGCCCCTGAAGCTGAAGAAATTCAAGGTTGTAGTAGACGTACTGCGCCACCGCCAGCAGCCCGGCGAGAATGACGATCCCCCATGCCGCGCGCTGCCGGAGATCAGCGGTCGCCCGTAGGGGCACACGGCTGTGTGCTCGGAATCCAACAATCCATCCCGTCGCCGCCACGACCAGCAGCGCCAGCAGCAGCGCATACATCCATGTTTGCAGCGGCAGCGCCATCCAGCCGAACTGCCCCCAGAAGCTGTTGAACGTGTCGTTGACGACACGCCGCAGGTACTCGCCCGCGCCGACCTGAGCGATCAGATCGGCGGTGCGCGGCTGGTCGGCGACGACCAGGTTGTGCCGCGCCAAGCCGAACAGATCGGGGAAGCCGTAGACGCTGATATTCCGCGCCCACCACACCCCGCCCAGTACCAGCGCCAGAATCGCAAACGCGACAAGGTCTTGTAGGGGCGCACGGCGGTGCGCCCGCGCGTCTCGCCGTTCGATCCACCACTTAATCAGTATCGCCAGCGGCACAAGTCCCGCCAGAAAGATCGTGCTGACTTTGGTGAGCAGCCCCAAGCCGACCAGAATCCCCAACTGCCACGCCCGCACACGCCCCGCCTTCAGATAGACGATGGTCAGCCACAGCGTGACGGCGACCAGCAGTTCCGCCAAGCCGTCGTTGTTGACCGCTGCCAGCATGGCGACATGCTGTGGCACGAACGCGACCAGCGCCGCCGTCCCCAGCGCGATCTGCGGCGAATCGGGCAGCAGCGCTTTGCTGGCGGCATACGCGCCCAGCACCACCCCCGCGCCGAGCAGCACCGAGAACAGGCGCAGGGCGATCAGACTGCCCTCGGTCACGCGAAAGACGAGCGACGCCAGCAGGTAATACAGCGGCGGCTGGTGGTCTTCGTACTGAATCAGCGGCAGATCGCCGAGCATATCCGTCGGAAAGCGAGCCGATTTCAGTTCGTCGAGGTAAGCGCTGTCCCAGTCGCCTATTTCCAGCACCGGGCAGCAGCCGTTGGTCGCCACCTGTGCGACGTAGTTGTAGTGTGCGGGTTCGTCGGGCGCCTGCCACGCCGCCGTGCGCGCGGCGAACAGCACCCCGACGACCAGGTATACGGCTATCAGCAAAATCAGGAGTATGCGCTCGGTTCGCGGCATCGCACCCTCGTCTACGACCAGACGCCCGGCATTGTGCCCCAACGCCCGCGTTTTAGCAACGCGCGGAATCGCCGCGTATACTTAGTGTCAGCAAACCAGCGCTCTGCATGAAAGAGGTGGTGCGATGTCCAGCGAACCGCTGCACGAAGCTTATCGGCTTATCCGCGAGGGAAGCAAAGACGAAGCCCGGCGACTGCTGGTGCCGTTCGTCCGTACCGACCCGCTCAACGCCGACGCCTGGTGGCTGTTGGCGAACGCGCTCGAAGAACCCGGCAAGCAGCGCCGCGCGCTCGAAAAAGTGCTGGAGTTGCGCCCGGACGACGAACGCGCCCAGCGCATGTATGACCGCATCCTGCTGGACGCGGAGCCCGCCCGCGCCGCCGCGCCGCCCCCGGCAGCGCCCGCCATCGAATTCGATCCGACGGCGGTCTTCGAGGAAGAAGAGGGCTTTGAATCCTACCCGGATGAGGAGCTGCCCCCGTTCGAGGAGGTTCGCGTCCACAAGTCCGGCGGGAGCAGCATTGGCACGATCATCCTCGCTATCATCGGCTTGGTCACGATCCTCGGCTGCGCGCTGTGCGTGCTGACGCTCACGGTCGCCGCGCCGGTCATCACCCGCGTCGCCAACGAAGTCATGCTGACCGTCACCGTCATGCCGGAATTCCAGTCGCTGGCACGGCTCGCCAGCACGCCGACCGCCCCCACATCCTTCACCATACCGGACGACCTCAAAATGCAGGGGGTTATCGAATTGGGGCAGACTGTACAGGGCGCACTCGACGGCATCACTGACGACGGCTGGGCGTTCGTCCTGAACGATACCCAGCCAATCATTATTGAGCTAAGCGCGACCGATTCGCAGCTTGATCCACATCTCTATGTGTATGCTCCTGACGGTAATCTGCTGGCTGAAAACGATGACATCGATGGTGCGAACAACCGTAACGCGCGTATCGAAGCCAACCCTGTTCAGAAGGGCACCTATACCATTCGTGTCAGCGCGTTCAGCGACGGCGGGGACTAC
This sequence comes from Anaerolineae bacterium, assembly GCA_020848855.1. Next base: position 9,583 of record JADLHH010000462.1, read on the forward strand.
GACCTGACGCTGCGCCGAGAATAAAGTAGGGGCGCAGCGTACTGCGCCCCACACGATCTCCAGAATCTCTGCGCTATCCCTCAATCGGGTGTTCGTCGCGGGGCTGTCCGAGATAGCCCCGCTCCTGATCGACGATCTCCGGCTCCAGCTTGACGTACAGCGCTTTCGGCTCGCGCAGCGCCTGCCCCGGCTTCAGATTGCTTTTTTCCCATTTGCCAACCGCCGCCGCGCCGTCGTAAACCAGCGCCCGGTGCGTCTTTTCCGTCTCCGGGTAAGTTTCGATGGTCAGGTCGCCGAACACCTGCCCGTCATAGCCGAGATACTCGTGGACTGCCTGCGCCGAGAACGGCAGGAACGGCGCGAGGATCGTCTTGAGGTTGTCGATCACACGCAGAATCGTATAGACCGACTTCGCGGCGTCGTCCGGGTCTTCCTTGATGGTGATCCACGGCTTGCGCGAGTCCAGATAGCCGTTGGCGTCGCGCACCAGCGCCATCGCCGTTTGCAGCGCGTCGCGCAGCTTGACCTGCTCGATCAGCGCACCGACGACGTTGAAACCGTCCTCGACCTTGTTGATGATCTCGATGTCTGCCAGCGTCAGAGCGGCGTAATCCGGCACCTTGCCGTCGAAGCGCTTGTAAGCGAAGCTCAGCATCCGGTTGACGAGGTTGCCCCACGCCGCCAGCAGCTCGCCGTTGACGCGGTTGAGGAAGCCGTCCCACGCGAAGTCCGAGTCGTGGGTTTCGGGGAAGGTGGCGGCGACGTAGTAGCGGATCGCGTCCGGCTGGTAGCGTTCGAGGATGTCCGGCAGCCAGATCGCCCAGTTGCGGCTTTTCGAGAACTGCTTGCCCTCGATATTCATGAACTCGTTGGCGGGCACATCATACGGCAGCGTGATGTGCTGGTCGGGATGCTCGGCATTGTAGATGCCGTCGACGCCGAGCAGTTCCGCCTGCCAGATGATCGTGTGGAACGGGATGTTGTCCTTGCCGATGAAGTTGTAGATTTCGGTTTCCGGGTTGTACCACCAGTCTTTCCAGCGCTCCGGCTCGCCAATGTTCTTCGCCCATTCGATGCTGGCGGTCAGATAGCCCATCACCGCCTCGAACCACACGTACAGCCGCTTGCCATCCCAGCCCGGCAGCGGCACGGGGATGCCCCAGTCGATATCGCGGGTGATCGGGCGCCCGCGCAGCCCCTCGCTGATGAAATTCTGGCTGAAGCGCACCACGTTCGGTCGCCAGTGATTTTCGTGCTTGTTGATGTATTCCATCAGCGCGTCGGTGAAGCGCGCCAGGTCGAGGAAGTAGTGTTCGGTCTCGCGGATGATCAGGGTTTCTTCGGGGTGATTCTTGCTGTGCGGGTGGATCAGCTTGGTGGCGTCGAGCAGGTTGCCGCAGTTATCACATTGGTCGCCGCGCGCTTCGGGATAGTGGCAGATGTAACACTCGCCCTCGACGTAGCGGTCGGGCAGGAAGCGCTTCTCGATCTCGCTGTACAGAAGCTGCTGCTTCTCCTTGTACAGATGCCCGCGCTCCAGCAGCAGCAGGAAGATATCCTGTGCGATCCGGCTGTGATTCTCGGTGTCGGTATGCGTGAACAGATCGTAGCTGATGCCAACCTTCTGCTGAGTCAGCAAAAAGCGCTCGTGATAGTGCTCGAAGATCGACCGCGCGCTGACCCCGCGCTTGTCCGCCTCGACCGAGATCGGCGTGCCGTGGCTGTCCGAGCCGGACACCATCAGGACGTGGTTGCCCTTCAGCCGGTGATAGCGCGCAAAGATGTCGGCTGGCAGGTAAGCCCCTGCGAGGTGACCGACGTGCAGGTCACCGTTAGCATAGGGCCAGGCGACCGAGACGTGAATGTGTTTGGGCATGATTTCCTCGTGTAGCTGTCAGCGGTCAGCCGTCAGCTTTCAGCAAAGCGAAAAATCGACCTCGGAAGTGCGTATAGTTTGCCACAGATTGTTCTAGCTGACCGCTGATTGCTGACGGCTATCCGCTAAAACAAAAACCGCCTGTCAGGTTCGACAGACGGTTCGGTGTTTGCTCGACTCGACTTCGCTGCTTACGCGCGCGCAAATGACCGCCGTCCGTCCTGACGTGGCATTCGCATCATCATCGTGAAACCGCGAGGTGTGTTCATAGGCGTAAGTATACGAGGTTCACGGGGCGGGAGTCAAGAGTTTGCCGAGTCGCACCCCGCACAAACACAGAAGTCATGGGACGCACGGCTCGGCTTGCGCGGCAAGCACGTGCGCCCCCGTCATCGTACCGTTCAGGCTTTCTTCGTCGTCTTGGCGGGCGCGGGCTTCGCCGCCGTTGACGATTTTGCCGTGCTCGACTTCGCAGCCGGTTTCGATCCCGCTGCTGGCTTGGCGGCGGGCTTGCGTGCTGCCTTCGGCTTGGCAGCCGGCGCGCCCTGCTGTTCGGCGAGGAAGAACGTGCGCTCGATTGCTCCCGATCGGGCGTCGATTTCCTTGAACGTGTCCGACGTGAAGAATGCCATCGCCCGGTCAAGGTCGTCGGCGATGAAATGCACCATCACAATATTGCCGTTCCACGAGTCCTGGTAGACTGTCCACTGGTTAATGTCGGCTTCAAGCAGTCCATTCTCGGCGCTGACGAAAGCATTCAGCCAGGTATCGTAGTCCGACGTGATCACCCGCACCATCAGATTTGCCATTGTTACGCTCCCCTGTCCTGTTCCCCGTACCTGAACGACCCAACAAGCGTCAGCGCCCCGGCTTTCATATGCCGACTGTAATTAACGTCGAGCGCTGATCACCTGTTAATGATTACAGCGGAATAGAGTCTGCGTCAAGCGGGCAATTCCGGGGGGCGCGTTTTAGCGAGCCGCAGGCGGCGCTTCAGGCGACCACAAATCCGCCGGATTTGACCGCACTGCCGAAGGTCGCGTCGTCCAGCCGCAAGCCGAAGCCCGGCGCATCAGGAGCCTGCGCCCGCCCATCGCGGATGGCGTAGCCACTCGCGTCCAGCCCGTCGAGGTCGATCTGATCCCATTCGACGAAGGTGAAATGCGCCAGCGCCGCCGCCAGATGACAGCTTGCATAGCACCCGAAGGCAACGCCGTAATTGTGCGGCGCGGACTTCGCACCCCAGCCGTCAAGCTGCCGCCCGACCTTCAGCCAGTGGCTCATGCCGTAGGCTGGCAAATCGTACTGCACCACGTCGACCACGCCGTCGCGCGCCCAGTCGAGCAAATGCGGGTCCGGGTGTCCCTCGCCATCGGCGATCAGCACGTTGAGATTTTCGGCGCGCGTCCACTCGTGCAGATACTCGTACAGCACCCGGTCTTCGTGGAACGGCTCTTCCAGCCAGTAAATATCGCAGTCGGCGGTTTCCGCCAGCACCCGCTTGACCAGATTGACGTTGTAGCCGTTGTTGGCGTCGATCATCAGAGGCAGCCCCGCCCCGACCGCTTCCCGCACCGCGCGAATGACGGCGATGTCGCGCCGTGTGCCAGCTTCAAGCGGCATGTGCAGCGCGCCGCGCCCCACCTTGAGCTTGAATGCCCGGTGTCCGCGCGCATAGCCTGCCTGCGCTTCCTCGACCATCAGTGCGGCGGCAGCCTGATCGTCCGGCAGATGCAGATCATCGAAATACAGCGTCGTGTCGTAGCACGGCACGCTGAAGGGCGCGGCGGTCGAGCCGTTCAGCAGCTTGTACACCGGCGTCCCCTGCCACTGCCCCAGTGCATCCCACAGCGGAAACTCGACGTCTCGCGCCGCGTCTGCGACGCCGTTTTCCAGCGAAATCAGCGCATCGAGCGGCGTACCGATCAGCAATTGCGCCTGCTCGCGACGCACGCGGCTGAAGCCGATTCCACTCGTCCCGTCCTCGAAATGCAGCCGGACAATCGGCTCGCGCACCACCTGACCATGTACCGGCAGGCGCGCGTTGCAGCCGGCGCTGCGCGGTCGCGTGCCGACCAGCATCCCCTGTTCAATGCGTACGAGGCGCGGATTGTTCATCTGGTTTTCCTAGTCCTTGAGCGGCAGACGGTACAGCCCCATCGCCTCGCGCACCAGCGCCATCGTCGCCTGCGCTTCGGCGCGCGCCCGCTCTGTCCCGGCGATCAGCACATCCTCGACCAGCCCCGGCTGCGCCTCGTACTGCGCCCGCCGCTCACGCATCGGCGCGAGGAAATTGTTGATCGCCAGCGCCAGCTTTTTCTTCACTTCCACGTCGCCGACCGCGCCGCGCAGGTAGCGCTCCTTCAGGTCGTTAACTTCGTCTGCGTTGGGGTTGAAAGCGTCGTGGTAGATGAATACCGGGTTGCCCTCGACGCGACCGGGGATGTCGGCGCGGATGCGGTTCGGGTCGGTGAACATGCCGCGCACCTTCTCGTTAACGGTCTTCTCGTCGTCGCTCAGGAAGATGGCGTTGCCGAGCGACTTGCTCATCTTCGCCTGCCCATCCGTCCCGATTAGCGACGGGACATCGCCGACCAGCACGTCGGGGATCGGGAAGACCTCGCCGTACAGGAAGTTGAAGCGCCGGGCGATCTCGCGCGTCACTTCGATGTGCGACTCGTTGTCCTTGCCGACCGGCACCAGGTTCGCGCGCGGCAGCAGAATATCGGCGGCTTGCAGCACCGGGTAGCCGAGCAAGCCGAACGGCATCGAATCGAGGTGCGCCGCGCTCGCCATGTCTTTCAGGCTGGGCACGCGCTCCAGCCGCGCCACGCTGATCATCATCTCGAAAATCAGGTTCAGCTCATATGTTTCGTACACGCCCGACTGCAGCAGGATCGTGCTTTTTTCGGGGTCGATGCCCGCCGCCAGATAATCGAGCACCATGTCGTGAACGTTCTCGCCAATCGCGGCGATGGCTTCTTTCTCCGGCTTGGTCGTCAGCGTGTGCAAATCCGCCACAATGAAGAAGCACTCGTACTCGTCCTGCAGGCGCACGCGGTTCGCCAGCGACCCCACGTAATGCCCCAGATGCATCCGCCCGGTTGGACGGTCGCCTGTCAAGATGCGTCCCTTAACCGCCATGATTCCCTGTTCTCCTGGTTAACAAAAAACGCCCGTCCCACATCATGGGGACGAGCGTTGAAGCCCGCGATACCACCCCGCTTAAGCCGTTCGAACGCGGCTTCACTCGGTCGATGCGCAGATAACGGTCGCATTTCCGGCGCGGGCGGCTTGCGCCACCGTTGCGGCTCGGAGAGTCCATTCAGCGCCGGCGTGTGGGCGGGTTCTCAGCTTGGCTGCATCGCAGATGCAGCGCCCGCTCTCTGTGCCACCGTGTCGGCGCGTACTTGTTTCTCGTCATCGCCTTTGTGGCAGAAATTGTACGCGCTCGCCGCAGGCGCGTCAACTGACGGCTGTTTGGCGTCTGAACCCTACAATTTCGCCTTCATCACGAACACGCCCCAGCTAAAATAGCGTCGCTGGTATGCCAGATGGCTGCTCTGGCTGCGCTCGTACGTCTGCCGGACTTCCGGCGCGAGCGGATCGTCGGGGTGATCGCGCAGCCACTCGTATAAATTCCACCACTGTCCCGCCTCGTACCGATCCCAGCTATCCGGGTTCGCCAGCACCATCTCGACCAGTTCCAGACCGGCACTGTGAATCCGATCCAGCGTGCCCGCCAGCGACGTAAACTCGTCTTTGCTCACGCCGAGCGCGGTATAGGCTTCTTCCGGCGCTGGATCGCTCCAGTACGGCTCGCCGACCAGCAGCAGCCCGCCCGGCTTAAGCGCGGGCAGCATCAACCTGAGCGTGCCGACCAGCCCGCCGCCAATCCAGGTCGCGCCGATACAGCTGACCACGTCGAAGCCCTGCGCCTCGGCGCTATACTGCCCGGCGTCGCCCTCGATGAACTGGATGCGGTCACTGACGCCAAATTCCGCCGCGCGCTCGTGCGCCGCTGCCAGAAATACCTTGCTGATATCCACGCCGATACCTTCGATGCCCCAGCGCCGCGACCACTGGCACAGCATCTCGCCCTTGCCGCAGCACAGGTCGAGCTGGCGCATCCCCGGCGTCAGGCGACAGACCTCGCCCAGCAGCATCAGCTTCTCGTGGGTGAAGGGGTTCAGAATGTGATGATTGGCTTCGGAAATCTCGTGCATTTGCAAAACGGACATGTGGGCTGCTCCTTTCGGCTGCACACACGGATCAACCTGACATCAGGTGCGGCTTGCATGTACTCAGCGCGCGTGTACATGTCGGTTCGCCACAGCAAGGATGGTAACACAATCAGCCTTCGGCTCCGAACAACGAGTGAGATTTGTACCCGAAGAAGGCGAGGATTCTCCATCACTCTGTGGGCACTATAGCAGGCGCTTATACCCGCATGGCAGGCGGCGCAGAGGTAATCACCTAACATTAATGTGAGCCGTCTTGACCTTCCGCAAATTGGGGCTATACTGTGTCTATCGCTGGTTTAGAGCAAAGGAGGTGATCGCGTGGATAGTCGCAGTCATAAGGGGGCTAACCCCTAAGACGCTCACCTCTCTGTGAGCGCCCCTTCGGGGGATTAGCTCCCTGAGACCTGCTATACCGACCCGCCGTGGCTCTACGCGGCGGGTCACTTTTTTTATCCCTCAAATGCGTCTCAGTATGCCCGGTGGTTGTCGATCTGGTCGAAGGTACTACCGAAGACGTAGGGGTTGCCGCGCCAGTCGTGCGGGAAGCCGAGGTCGATCCGGCTGGCGTCGTCCAGCCGCTGAAGCTGCTCGGCGCTGAGTGCCCAGTCGAGCACGCCGAGATTGTCCTCAAGCTGCGCCAGCGTGCGCGCGCCGAGAATCGGGATCATCAGGGCGCGTTCCTGCTGCTGACGCACCCAGTTGATCGCCACCTGCGCCCGCGATTTGCCCGTTTCGTCGGCGACGGCGCGCACCTCGTCGATGATCGCCTGGGTGCGTTCCTGAATCTGCATCTGGTCGCGGCTGAAACGGGTCTGCTCGTTCCCTTCGGTGTATTTTCCGGTCAGCACGCCCCCGCCGATCAGGCTGAAGGGCATGACCGCCATATCCCAGTGGCGTGCCATCGGCAGCATCTCGCGCTCGATCTCGCGCCCCGCCAGCGAATATGGAAGCTGTACGCCGACGAAGCGCGACCAGCCGCGTAATTCCGCCATCGTGTTCGCCTCGGCGACAATGAATCCGGGCGAGTCCGAGATGGCGATGTAGTTCACCTTGCCCATCCGCACCAGATCATCCATGCCGCGCAGCACTTCCTCGACCGGCGTGGTGTAGTCCCAGACGTGCAGATAGAGCAGGTCGATCACGTCAGTCCGCAGGCGCTTGAGGCTGCGCTCGACCGACTGGCGCATGTTCTTGCGGCTGTTGCCGCCGGAATTAGGATCGGTTGAATCGCTTTTGGTGAGGGTGTACTTGGTGGCGACGACGAAGTGATCGCGGTCGGCGCTCAGCAGGTCGCCGAGGATGGTTTCCGCCTCGCCGTCGGTGTAGTTGACCGAGGTGTCGATGAAGTTGCCGCCCGCTTCGGCGTAGCGGTCGAACATGCGCCTGCACTCATCCGGCGCAGCGCCCCAACCCCACGCCGTGCCGAAGGTCATCGTCCCTAACGCCAGTTCCGAGACCCGCACGCCGCTCTTGCCCAGTAATTTGTATCGCATCGAAAACTCCTTCCCGCTTTGGGAAGGAGTCTACGCGATTTTCGCTTCGATGTCCCCATACATTGGGACAGGTTGGTCGCTTAGCCGACCAGCGGCTGCATCGCCCGCCACCAGCGCTCGGCGGCGATTTGCAGGTTCGTGTCGCTGCGCAGGTGATACTGATCGTCGCTCGCCAGATCGCTGAGGTCGGGACCGAGCAGCACGGTATCGACCGCGTTCGCCGCCTCGACCACCGCCCGCCGTATTTCCGCCTCGGCGTCGTCAGGGATCGCCATGCTGTTGTGGATCAGCGCTGGCATGATCGGGATGCCGAGGTCGCGCCGGATGGCGGTCGCCACCTGTTGAAACTGGCGTTGGTAGTCCGCCTGCGCCATGCCGTCGAGGGCGTCGGTTTCGCCCTGCCACCACAGCACGGCTTTCGCCCCGGTCAGGCGGGCGCGATACGCCATACTGCCGTACAGCGTTGCCCGGTTGAAGGGGTCGCGCCCCGGCAGCCACGCCGTGACCGAGCTGCCGCCTTTCGCGGCGGGGACGAACGCCACCGGCACGCCGGTCGCGCCCATGTGATGCCCGGCGACCAGCGTCCATACGCTGCCCGCCGCTTCGAAATCGATGCTCACGCCATCGACCTGCCCGGCGTCGCTGTCGGTCGGATCTCTGAGTTCGTGCCACTGGTAATCATTGCCGAACAGCGCCGCCTTCAGCCACTCGTGACCGGCGCTCTGGGGATGATCGCCGCGCCCGCTGGCGTTGCTCTGCCCGGCGATCACGAACACGTCGCCGACGCCGACATAAGGCACGGCGGCGGTCACGTCCGGCGCGTCTGCCAGCCGGATTTCGAGCGCGCCCTGTCCCTGCGGCTGGTTTTCGAGCATCCCGGAGAACACGCGGTTCGCCGCCCGCGCAATCGGCTGCCAGCCGCCGCCATTGAAGCGCGCCTCGATGGTGCCGGTCGCATCCACCGTACCGCGTATCGGGATGTTCGAGACGCCGCTGTGCCGCTGGTACACCAGATACGGCACGGGCGAGGTGATGGTGAGCGTCGGCTGGGCGGTGGAGACGGCGACGCCCCCCAATACGAGTAAAATCGCCAAGAGGCGTATGATCCGCATCAAATCGTCTCCTGTTTGCCAGTCAACGACGCTAGTTTAGCGCGATGCCGGGCGATTCCGAATCAAAAAGGGCGACGCCGCCGGCATCGCCCTTCTCAGTCCTCAGTCCTGATCCCTCAGTCCTTCTTTAGAACTTTTCCGGGTAGACTTCCCGCGCCAGCGTTTCTTCCTGATCGACCAGCTTGCGCAGCGCTTCCAGCCCCTCGTTCCAGAACGCCGGGTCGCGCAGGTTGACGCCGACCTTCGCCAGAATCCTGTCCGGGTAGTCGGAGTCGCCCGCCGCCAGAATGTCGAGGTACTGCGGCACGAATTCCGCGCCGCGCTTCTGGTACAGGTTGAACAGCGCCAGCACCAGCAGCTCGCCGAAGGAGTAGGCGTAGACGTAGCCGGGGCTGCCGACGAAGTGTGGCACGTAGCTCCACCACCAACCGTAATCGTCGCGCAGGTTGACGCTGCCCTGGAACATGTCGCGCTGGCTGTTTAGCCAGATTTCGCTGATGCGCTCAGTCGAAAGCTCGCCTTCGGTGCGGCGGGCGGTATGCAAGCCATCCTCGAAGCGGTTCATCGAAATCTGGCGGAAGATAGTAGCGAAGCTGTCCTCGATCTTCTGCGCCAGCATCGCCAGCCGCGCTGCCGGGTCGGGTTCCTTCGCCATCAGGTCGGTGAACACCAGCATCTCGCCGAAGGTCGATGCCGTCTCGGCGGTCGTGAGCGGGGTGTACAGCCCGGTGATGCCCTGCGCCTGCGCCGCCAGGTCGCCGTGCAAGCCGTGACCGAGTTCGTGCGCCAGCGTCTGCACGTCGCGCGCCTTGCCGGTGTAGTTCAGCAGCACGAACGGGTGCGCCGACGGCACGGTCGATGAGCAGAACGCGCCGCCGCGCTTGTTCGGCTGTACCGGCGCGTGAATCCAGTTTTCATTGAAGAAGCGCCCCATGATCTCGCCGACGCGCGGGCTGAACGCCGTGTAGGCGTTCTCGACGATCTGCCGTGCTTCCGACCAGTCGTAGAGCCGCTCGTCGGTCGTGAACTGGATCGGCGCGTAGCGGTCGTAGTCGTACAGTTCGTCGTAGCCCAGCAGCACGCGCTTGAGGTTGTAGTGCCGGGCGACCAGCGCGTAATTCGACGTGACCGCCTGGATCAGCGCCTCGACGGTTTCATCCGGCGCTTTGTTGGACAGATTGCGCGCCGAAATCCACGAAGGGTAGCCGCGCCGCTTGTCGTCGGCTGCCTTGTCCGCCACCAGCACGTTGAAGATGTAGGTCAGTTCCATACTGCGGGTTTTCAGCCCCTCGGTCAGCGCGTCTGCCGCTTTGCGCCGGGCTTCGCGGTCGGGTTCGTAAATTTTGGCGAGGATCAGCGATTGATTCAGCTTCTCGCCGTCGTAGTCGAAGCGCAGCGCGCTGGTGATCTGCGTGAACAGCCGCGACCAGGCGCTGCTGCCAGTGACTGACTTCTCGACCAGAATCTGCTCCTCGATCTCGCTGAGGGTATACGGCTTGTAGCGGCGCTCGGCTTCCAGCGGGTGGTGATATTTGCCCAGCGTCGGGTCGGCGAGCAGCTTTTCCGCCTGCTCGTCGGGCACGGCTTTCCACTCAAGGTCGAAGAACATCAGCTTCTGGTTCAACTGGGCGTTCGCCTCGGTGATCTTCTGGACGAGCGCGCCGCGCCGCTGGTCGGTGGTGTCGGTCGCGTAGTTCAGGAAGGCGAACGAGCCAATGCGTCCCATCGCATCGGAGATGGCTTCCTGCTCGTGCATGGCATCGACCATCTCCTCGGCGTCGAGGCTGGCGACTCTGCCGCGATACTTCGCCGCGAACTCGTCCGCCATCGCCCGCACGGTGTCGAGGTCGGTCTGAATCCCCGGATCATCGACGCCGGAATAGAAGATCGATAAATCCCACAGCACATCCTCGGCACCGGTTTTCTTCTCTACCGCTGCATCCACCATTTTAGCCTCTTTCAACGTTTAACTTTCGTCCAATGATAGCGACTTCGTCGGCATTCTGCAATGTCGTCGGACGCTCGATTCGTGACGATTCTCGGAGCGCCAGTATGCCTTCTGTTAGGCGACCCGCGCCGGGAGCGCTATAATCGGCGGGCAAGTGAATGGCGAAGCTTCCCAGAGCCGGATGACCGATGGAACAGCTTAAGCGCATCGACGGCACGCCGCACGAAATGCTGCACGTCCTCGCGCTGACGATCATCGGGCGGCGGGCGGTGCAGGTGGCGCAGGATCACGTCGTCATCCCGAAAGACCTGACGACCGGGCAGTACGTGTTCGTCGCCGGGCTGCCGGCGCTGGTGTTCTTCGTCGCGCTGGCGCTGGGCGCGATCGGGCTGCTCAACGCCCGCACGCCTGCGCAGGCGGGGATCGCCGTCGCCGTGATCATCGCCGCCGGGTTCGCCGCCGCCGGGACGATGGGCGATGTGCAGTTGATTTTGATGCGGCTGACGCGGAACGACCGGAAATTCTGAGCATCCCTTAGAAACCGGCTCGACAAGAGGAGCGCACGATCAACAGGAGCAGGAGCCATGACCAAATACGCGCCACTCGAAAGTTTTCTGAGCAAGACCCCGTCTCATCTGACCAATGTGGTATTCTCATTCGCCCAGCTTGAGCAGATCATCGGCAAGCCGCTGCCGCCCAGCGCCCGCAATGCCAATGGGACGTGGTGGCGCAATACCCGCAGCGAGCGCCGTCCCCAGTCGCACGCCTGGCTGTCGGCGGGCTGGCGGCAGGACATCGTAAGCTGGCACGAAGAATGGGTTCGCTTTCGCAGAACACGCTAAAGGCATGGCATGACACAATCGAATGCTCCCTGGTGGCAGCGGGGAGTTATCTACCAGATTTACCCGCGCTCGTTCATGGACAGCAGCGGCGACGGTATCGGCGACCTGCGCGGCATCGTCGAACGGCTGGATTATCTCAAGTGGCTGGGGGTCGATGGGCTGTGGCTCTCGCCGACGTTTCCGTCGCCAATGGCGGATTTCGGCTACGACGTGGCGGACTACACCGACGTTCACCCGCTGTTCGGCACGCTCGACGATTTTGACCACCTGCTCGCCGAAGCGCACCGGCGCGACATCCGCATCCTGCTTGACCTCGTGCCCAATCACACGTCGAGCCAGCACCGCTGGTTTCTCGAATCGCGGTCGTCGCGCGACAACCCGAAGCGCGACTGGTATATCTGGCGAGACCCCGTGCTTGCTACGCAAGCCAAGCCGGACGGCAGCCCGCCGAACAACTGGCTCGCCTATTTCGGTGGATCGGCGTGGACGTGGGACGAAGCCACCGGGCAGTATTATCTGCACAACTTCCTGCCGGAGCAGCCCGACCTGAACTGGCATAATCCCGAAGTCAGGCAGGCAATGTTCGATGCCATCCGCTTCTGGCTGAAGCGCGGCGTCGACGGCTTCCGCATCGACGTGATCGACCGGATGCTCAAGGACGAGCAGTTCCGCGACAACCCGCTCGACCCTGGCTGGCTCGAAGGGCGCGACAACCCGGCGGCGCAGTATCTGCGCCTGTTCAGCGAGAACCGCCCCGGCATCCACGAACTGATCCGCGAGTTCCGCGCCGTGTTCGATGAATTCCCCGACCGGGTATCCATCGGCGAGATCGCCTACTCGCTCAATCCGAGCATCATCACGGCGTTCTACGGCGAGCCGACGCAGCCCTTCGGCACGGAACTGCACCTGCCGTTCAACTTCGCGCTGACCATGCTCGACTGGAACGCGAAGGACGTGCGCGGCTTCGTCGACGCCTACGAAGGCATGATCCCGGCGCACGGCTGGGCGAATTACGTGTTGGGCAATCACGATCAGCCGCGCGTAGCGACGCGCATCGGCGTCGCGCCGGCGCGGGCTGCCGCCATGCTGCTGCTGACGCTGCGCGGGACGCCGTTCCTGTACTACGGCGACGAACTGGGGATGCGCGACGTGAACATCCCGGCGGAACAGTATCAGGACCCGCAGGGCATCAACATCGGCATCAGCCGTGACCCGGAACGCACGCCGATGCAGTGGAGCGCCGCGCCCAACGCCGGGTTCGCGCCGCCGGGGGTCACCCCCTGGCTGCCGCTCGCGCCCGATTACGCGACGGTCAATGTCGAAGCCGAGCAGCGCGACCCGCGCTCGATGCTGATGCTGTGCAAGCGCCTGATCGACCTGCGCCGCAGCGATGAGGCGCTGTCGCTCGGCAACTACCAATCGCTCGATGCGCCGGACGGCGTGTTCGCGTTCGCGCGGGGCGGAAGGTACGCCATCGCGCTCAATTTCACCGGCGACGTGCAGCGCGTCCCGCTCAGCGGCGAGATCGTCCTCTCGACGCATCTGGATCGGGACGGGGCGGTCGACAATTTCGAGCTTCGCCCGAACGAAGGCGTAATTTTGTCGGGTGATTACTCCTGAACCGTAGATTTCGTAGGGGCGAGGCATGCCTCGCCCCTACAAACGTGTCGACCACACACAGTCTTGAACGATGGGTGGTCGACCCTACAAAAAAATCATTTTGGAGGACACAATCATGCGTACCCGACGCGCGCTGTTGTTCATGCCCGGCGACGACCGCCACAAGATCGAGAAAGGCGCGGCGCTGGCGGTCGACGCGGTGATCATGGATTTGGAGGACGGCGTGGCGCGCAGCCACAAAGCCGCCGCCCGCGAAACGGTCGCCGCCGCCCTGCGCGA
>JADLHH010000463.1 GCA_020848855.1 Anaerolineae bacterium
ACCGCCCTGCTGCTCGAACGGCAGACCGTCGAATGGTCGTCGATCAACAGCCGAGGCGGCAGCAGCGAGCAGTTGATCGTCATGCAGGCGATCACGATGGCGATCCTCGCGGTGGCGGCGTTCGCGGCTGGCATCCCGGCAGCCGCCGGCATCGTGATCTTTGTCGGGCGCTTCAGCCCACTGAGCGCGACTCTCGGCGACGGCATCGCCGTCACCTCGATCCCCGCGGAAAGTATCATCCTGAGCGCGGTCGCGGCGGTCGTCGCCGTCATCGCGCTGACGATCCCGGCAGTCCCGGCGGCGCGCGCCAGCATCCTGCACCTGCGCCAGTCGATCAGCCGCCCGCCGACCACACCGACCTGGGCGCGCTACAGGCTTGATCTGGTGCTGACGGGGCTGGGTCTGCTGCTCTTGCTGCGGCTGTATCTCGTCTTCGGCGGCGCGAGCATCGAAACCCTGCTGCAAGACCCGCTGGCGATGTTCCGGCTGGCGACGGCGAACGTCACGCAGGCGGCGGGCGTGCTGGACGACCCGTTCAACCTCGCCGCCGCCGTGCTGCTGATCACCGGGCTGGCGCTGGTCTGGCTGCGGCTGTTCCCGCTGCTCATGCGCGGGGTGAGCGCGTTGTTCAGCCGGACGAACGGGCTGCTCGGCACGCTGGCGCTGTGGAATATCGCCCGCGATCCCGGTCATTACGCCCAGTTGGTGCTGGTGCTCATCTGCACACTGGCGATTGGCACGGCGGCGCTGGCACTGGCGGCAACGCATGATTTGGGCGCGTGGAACAGCGCACGCTCAGCGACCGGCGGTGAAGCGCTCGTGAGCTTCGCACCTGAAGCGCCCGCCGCGACCAATCTGCCGGACAGCGCCGAACTGCTTATGCATTACACCACTGCCGAGCCGGAAGGCAACAAGCACACCGATCTCTACGGCGTATCGGTGGAACGGTTTGCGGCGCTGAGCGGGGAGATGCCCCCCACTCGTGACCAACCCGGCATCCCGCTGCCACCCGACATCGCGGAGGTATCGTTGCAGGTCTACGCCGAGCCGGTCGCCGACGCGACAGTCAGCACGCGGCTGGCGCTGGATGTCGTCAACGCGATCGGCGTCCCACGCTCGATCCCCCTCACCACGCCGGATGATACGGTCACGGGCGCATTCGCGCCCTACACCGCCGCGCTGCCCGACGATCCGCATCTGCCCTACACGCTGGTCGGTATCCGCTTCCTGAGCCGTATCGGCTCCGGCAGGCTGGAACACGTCGTCTATCTGGACGACCTCGCCTACACGACGGCGGACGGTGAGCGGGTTCGCCTCGACGATTTCGAGCGCAGCAGCGCCCCGGACTGGACATCGCGCGCGCAGGCGGGCGGATTCGGCGTCCCCATCGCGCTGTTCGCCGCGCCATCGCAGAGCCATGCGGCGGTGGGCGCTTACGCGCTGCGCGTGCAATACGTCATCGAGCCGAGCGGCGCGCGGCTGACCGAGCCGGTGCTGGCAGCGCGTTCGCTCGACGGTGAGCAGCCGATCCCGGTGATCCTGTCCGCCGAATACGCTGCGACGCTCGGCAAGCGGGCACAGCGCGCCGATTACGCCGTGGGCGACACAGGATCGGTGGCGATCATTCTGCCGACTGGCGGACGCGAACTGCGCTTCCGAATCGCCGCGATCCTGCCAATCTTCCCGACGGCAAGTGACCGCTTCGTGATCGCGCAGGCAGACGGCCTGCGGCAGTTCCTCAACGCTACTGCCTCGCCCGACCGCTATTACACGACCAACACCGCCTGGCTGACGCTGCCGACGCGCCAACTCAGCGGCGAACAGCGCACTCAGATCGCCGCGCTGCCCGGCATTACTGAAGTAACCGAAGCGTGGGATCGCTACAATCTACTGCTGCGCGAACCGCTGCCCAACGCGATCATCGGCGTGCTGTTCGCGGGATTCTGGGTATCGCTGGCGCTGGGGTTGCTGGATTTCGGCGTGTACCTCACCATCACCGCCGCGCGGCGGGCGACTACCTTCGCCGTCCTGCGGGCGATGGGCTGGCGGCGGTCGCGGGTGTGGGGCTTGCTGACGGCCGAGCAGACGGCGCTGACCGCGCCCGCGCTGGTGATCGGCGTGCTGCTGGGCGCGATACTCGCCGAACTGCTGCTGCCGTTCCTGGCGCTGTTCGGGAGCGAGACGTTACGGCTGCCGCTGGCACAGATCGCGGTTTTGCTGCTGGCGCTGATCGTCGGCTTCGGAATCCTGCTGACCTGGACGGCGTTTAACATTTCGCGCGTGACGGTCAGCCAGGTGCTGCGAATGGACGAATGACGCGTGATAGCAGGGGAATGGCAGCCAATCTCACCGTTAGCCATACACCACATACCGGTTTCGAGGGCTAGAGAGAATGACTGAACCGCTCGTCGTATGTGACAATCTGGTCAAGATTTACAAAGTGGCGGATATCGAAGTCGTCGCTCTGCAGGGCGTTGACCTGACGGTCGATGCCGGCGAGATGATGGCGCTGGTCGGACCATCAGGTTCGGGCAAGTCGACGCTGATGAACATCCTCGGCGCGCTCGATACGCCGTCGGCGGGTCAGGTACACGTCGGCAAATACAACCTGCTCGAACTGAAACGGCGGCAGCAGGTGATCTACCGCCGACAGGTGGTCGGGTTCGTCTGGCAGCAGACCGGGCGCAACCTGATGCCCTACCTGACGGCGAAAGAAAATGTCGAACTGCCGATGGCGCTGAACGGCGTCCGCAAGTCTGAGCGCGAGCGACGCGCCCGTGAGCTGCTCAGCGCCGTTGGACTCGGACATCGAATCGACCACAAGCCGAACACGCTCAGCGGCGGCGAACAGCAGCGCGTGGCGATTGCCATCGCCGTCGCCAACCAGCCCACGCTGCTGCTGGCAGACGAGCCGACCGGTGAAGTCGACAGCGAAGCCAGCGCCGCCATTTTCGAAGTCCTGCGCCGCATCAACCGCGAATACGGCGTGACGATTGTGATCGTCACCCATGATGCCAGCGTCGCGTCGCGCGTCGACCGGGTGATCGGGATGCTGGACGGGCGCGCCAGCACCGAGATCATCCGCACGCGGGACGCAGCAGGCGCGGCGCTCACCGAAGATGAATATGTGCTGCTGGATCGCGCGGGGCGGATTCAACTGCCGAAGGAATATATCGACTCGCTGGAGATGAAAGACCGCGTGCGGCTGCATCTTTCGCCGGATCACGTTCGCGTTTACCCGCAGCAGCCAGAGACTCAGGAGGAGGTGTGATGATCGCCCAGCGGATCGAACCCCTGCTGCGCGTCCACGACCTGACGCGCACCTATCCGATGGGGCAGACGGAGGTCTACGCGCTCAAGCATCTGTCGCTCGATATCCTGCCCGGCGAAATGACCGCCATTGTCGGGCGTTCCGGTTCGGGCAAGACCACGCTGCTCAACCTGCTGGCGGGTCTGGATCGCCCGACCGGGGGCGAAGTGTGGTTCAGAGATCAGCGGCTGGATTCGCTGCCCGAACCTGCCCTGCTCAACCTGCGACAGCAGCAGTTTGGCTTCGTGTTCCAGTCTTTCGGCTTGCTGCCGCTGCTGACGGCAGCGGAAAATGTCGGCGTGCCGCTGCGGATGCAGCACTTCGGGCGCGCCGAACGCGAGCGGCGCGTTCAGAATGCGCTCGAATGGGTGGGTCTGACCCGCCGCGCCCAGCACCGCCCGTATGAGATGAGC
This sequence comes from Anaerolineae bacterium, assembly GCA_020848855.1. Next base: position 3,724 of record JADLHH010000463.1, read on the forward strand.
GGCGGCGAACAGCAGCGAGTCGCGCTGGCGCGGGCGCTGGCTGCCGAGCCGGCTCTGATCCTCGCAGACGAGCCGACCGGGCATCTGGATCACAGCACCGGGCGAAAAATCCTGGACTTGCTGCGGCGGATCGTCGTCGAGCGCGGCGTGACGGTCGTGGTCGTCACCCACGACCCCCAGGTGATGGAAGCCGCCGATGTCATCCACGAACTGCACGACGGCAGCCTGTCGGAGTCGCGGCGGCTTGCCTGATTTCGTGCTGCGGATGTGCAAAAAAGCAGGGCGGGAACCAACCGCTCCTACCCTGCTCGCATTCCGGGTCAACCGTTAGCCGTTAGCCGCCAATTCCCCACGCCTCGATTTTATCGTAGGCATTCCACGGACCGGGTTCATAGCCGGTGACGCGGGTGTTCATGACGTGTACCTGATTGGTACCGACAGTGTAACCGTAGGCAACGTCTTCGGCGGCGATCTGCTGCACCTGACGGTAGATGGCAGCACGTTCTTCTGCCGAGCAACCCGCCAGCGAACGACCCTGCTTCAGCAGTTCGTCCATCTGTGGATTGACGTACGAGGCGATGTTGAAGCCGGAGCCGGGCACGTCGTTTTCGCTCAGCAGCGTGTTGTAGGCAATACCGTCAACTTCCGAACCACCGCCGAAGCCAACAATCGTCAGATCGAAGCTCTGCGGCAGCAGCACGTTCGTCAGGTATGAACTCCATTCCTGCGACTCGACGTTGATCTTGACGCCGATTTGTCCAAGCTGATCCTGCGCGACCAACGCGATGTTGGTGTAAAGGTCGACCAGCGGCGCGTAGACCAGGTCAACTTCAAACGGAACGCCGTCCTTCTCGCGGACGCCAGTCGCATCGTTCATCACCCAGCCCACTTCGTCAAGCAGCGCGGCAGCGGCTTCGGGATCATACGGATAGGGTTCGGTACCCGCGCCGACCCAGCTAAACATGTCGGTGATGGGACCCGCCTGCAGGTAGCCACCTTCCGGTCCCAGCGTTGCCATGATAGCCTCTTTGTCGAATGCCATCATCATCGCCCGACGGACGCGCACGTCACTGAAGAACTTGTTCGGCGCCTGCTCGGTGGGGTTACCGTCGGCGTCATAGGCTGCGCCTGGGTTGTCCGGGTCGCCCCAGTTCATGATGAACATCGGCGTGTTGTTCAGCCCAAAGACGTGGGCATTGAACATGCCCGGATCGCCCAGTTGTTCAAGCTGGTCGGGGTACATGAAGGCATAGTCAACCTCCCCCGCGAGCAGCGCCTGATTCTGGATGGCGGCGTCGGCAAGGACGCGGTTGACAACGGTCGGAATCTGCGGAGCGCCGAGGAAGTAATTCGGATTGGCGACCAGGCGGATGAATTCGTCGGGGCTGGTCTCCGACCACACGTAGGGACCGCTGGTGACGGTCGGTTCGGTGTTGAAAGTATTCGACATGAATTGGCTGAGGTCTTCGGAGTACATGTGCGCCGGAATGGGCGTCAGGGACGTGAATGCCGATCCCCAGACTGTGCAGTTCGGCTGCCCAAGCGTGACGCTGAAAGTCTTGTCATCGATGACCGAGAAGTCAGAGATCAGTTCGAGGTCGCCCTTGCGCGGCGATTCGACTGCGTCGTTCAGGATGGCGTCGTAGGTGAACTTTACGTCATTCGCCGTGATCGGTGTGCCATCGCTCCAGTTGGCATCTTCCCTGATCGTAAATGTATACGTCAAGCTGTCTTCGGAGATCGCCCATGTCGCCAGTTTGGGAATGGGCTGCGCCGTCTCCGGGTCAGGGTAGAACAGCCCTGCCCACAGGAATTGACCCACGTCAATCGAAGCGCTGTCCGCCCACAGCACCGGGCTGAGCGTCGACACGTTCCCACCGAGCGTGCTGCGCAGCAGGGTCACGCCGTCCTGCGCGAAAACGCTGGGCACGAAAACGAGAACAAGAATGCTGAGCAGTACCGCATAACGTTTCAT
>JADLHH010000464.1 GCA_020848855.1 Anaerolineae bacterium
GCGGTCGACACCTTCGACCGCCGCCACGCGCGGCACGACCGCCGGGTCAACGTCGGAAGCGGGGCGTGTCCCGGCAAGCTCCGGCGGCGAGATGTAGATGTCCGCGCCGAGCGTGGTGTCGAGCCAGTCGCCGACCGTGCTGCGGAACGAGTCGATCATCACGCTCACGCCGACAATCACGCTGACGGCGACCGTCAGCGCGGCGACCGCGACCGCCGTCCGGCTGAGCGAGCGGCTGATCGCGCGTGGCGCCATGCGTCCCAGCGCCCCGAACAGCGCGTGCGTGACCGGCGTCAGCAGGCGCATCGCCCCGACGATCACCACCGGAGCCAGCAGCGCCCCGCCGACCACCACGCAGAACAGCGCCCCGAAGCTCAGGATCAGGCTGCGCGACGGGATCGCCAGCAGCGCGACGCCCGCGACGTTGAGTAGCACCGCGCCGAGCGTCACCGGCTTGAGCAGGCGCAGCGCTCCTTCTTCCAGCGACGAGCGCCGCAGCGACCCGGCGGGCGGCGTGCGCGTCGCCTCCAGCGACGGGACAAGCGCCGAGAACAGGCTCGCCAGAATGCCGATGCCCGCGCCCTTGACCAGCGTGAGCGGGTCGACGGTGACGCGCTGCACGCTGACCGCGAAATACAGGTCGCTGATGGTCTGCGCCACCAGATTGACCGTCGCCCGCCCGGCGATCATGCCCAAGCCCAAGCCGAGCAGCGTGCCGACCAAGCCGAGCGCCAGCGCCTCGCCCAGAATCAGCGCGAAAATCTGTCCCTGCGTCGCGCCGAGCGAGCGCAGGATGCCGAGCGTCACCCGCCGCTGAACGACGCTGAACGAAACCGTGTTGTAGATCAGAAAAACGCCGACCAGCAGCGCCAGCAGGCTGAGCGCCTGCAAATTCAGCTCGAAGGCGGCGGTCATCTGACCGAGCGCGGCGTTCTGTCGGGTCGGCGTGGTCAGCGTCGCGCCCGGCGGCAGCAGCGCCTCGATTTTCGAGAGATCGTAGCCGGGCGGCAGGATCAGGTCGATACGACTGATGGTGTCCGGCGCGCCGACCAACTCCTGCGCGGTGGCGATGTCGGTCAGGATCAGGTTGTCGAGCGCCTGGGCGCTGCCCTCGTCGCTGGTTTGCAGCGTGCCGACGATTTTGACGGCGACTCGTCCGCCCGGCGGCTGAAGCATGATCGTATCGCCCGGCTGGAGGTCGTAGCGATCCGCCGTGCGCTGGCTGATCAGCGCGGTATTCGGCTCGGCGATGAAGGCGTTGAGCGCCTCAAAAGCGTTGGACTGCTCGCCCTGCACGCTGACGTTGGTCAGGTAGGAGCGAAACGGCGGCTCGGCGAACGGATCGACGCCGAGCAGATGCAAGGGAGTGTCGCCGAAGTCCAACGCGCGAATGTAATCCTCGATCACCGGGGCGACCGCCTGCAAGCCAAGATCGACGCGCAGCCGAGTATACAGGTCAGTCGGCAGCCCGCTCGGTCCGCCGATGATCTGGTGTGTCGCCCGCCCAGTGACGCTTTCGGTGCTGAGGGCGAAGGCGCGGCTCGACGACGTGTTGGCGAGGTCGATGGCGATCACAACGGCGACGCCGAGCGCCACGCCGATCACGAACAGGACGGTTTGCAGCAAGCGGCGCTGCACGTAGCGCCCGGCGAGGCGCAGCATGACGGGCATAGGCGATGGTATCCTGAATACGAGGTGGAGGTTAACGCTTGAGCTTCAGATCGTCGGACATGAGCGGCGCACTTGACAGAAGTCCTTCGATGTCGATACCGTCTTTGAGGGTTTCCCACAGGATGCTGAACGCGCCGATACGATAATCGCTGCGCTGTTCGTCGGTGGCAGCTTGCAGCCAGGGATAACGTGCCAGCGGCGCGCCGATCACGCGCCTATCCGCCAGCGTAATCCAGATCATGTCATCCCGAAACGCGACCGAAACCGGTCTCACAACTTCAATCGCTGCTTCCGCCATCCGCTTCTCTTTACCTTCGATTTTAGCGACGAGGGAAAATTGAGTCCCAAGCCGCTAAAATCACTTCTCGATGTTCCTCTATCAGCGCCTCAATCTTCTTGAGATCGCGGCTGTGCAGACCTGAACTCCCTCGTATGCGCACCGGATCGAGTTCTACAACGGCTTCCTGGTCGCCCAACCATACGTGACAGTGTGCCGGAGGATGTTCGTCACGAGTGTAAATATAGACATCGTACCCGTGACGAACCTTGTCCAGAATCTTAGGCATCGGCTATCAGAAGGTTCTACGCTTCCGGCTCGGTCTCCGGTTCCGGCTCGTGATAACCCAGCTTAACCAGCGCTTCGAGCGCGGCATCGCGCATCTTGTCGTTGTGCGATTCGCTCGCCCGCAGCAGCGGTTCAATCGCACGGCGGTCGCCCAGCTTGCCGAGCGACTGCGCCGCGTACAGCGGCGTCTGATAACCGGGGGCATCCAGCGCCCGGATGAGCGGGTCCACCGCGCGCGGATCGCCCAGCTTGCCCAGCATCAGCGCGGCACGACCCCGTGCAATCAAGTCCTCGTGCGTATTGGCGACGACCATCATCAGCGTGCGGACGGCTTCGTCGCCGCCCAACATGCCGAGCTTCATCACCGCTGTGCGCCGTTTCTCTTTGTTCACGTCGCGCAGTTCCGAGAGGAGTTGCTTCACGACTTTGGGGTCAGGGTCGGTCATGACATAAGCTCCTTCACCGACTCTCGTTTTGTGACAATGAGTTTGTGGTCATGTATCCGGCAGACTGTGTCTGCCAATGGGACAATTTCCGGGTTGTGCGTCGCCATAACCAGCGTGCGCCCCCTGTCCCGTGTTAATTCTAGCAGAAGCGTCAAGACTTGTTTACCCGTCTCTTCGTCCAGGTTACCGGTCGGTTCATCTGCCAGGACGAGCGCGGGCTGGTTGACCAGTGCGCGGGCGATGGCAACGCGCTGCTGCTCGCCACCGCTAAGCTTGTCGGGGAAGTCGTCGAGGCGGTCGACCAAGCCGACGGCATCGAGCAGGGAGCGCGCGCGTTTGTCGCCATTCGTCTGCCCACTGAGTTCCAGCGGCAGCGCCACGTTCTCCATTACCGTTAGTGTAGGGATCAAATTGAAAAATTGGAAGATGATTCCAATGCGTTCGCGCCGAAATAGTGTCAGACGGCGGTCGTCGAGGTGAGTAATATCCGTGCCGTCGATGATCACTGAGCCAGTATCAATGCGGTCGATCCCGCTCAGCAGGTTGAGCAGCGTGCTTTTGCCGCTGCCGCTCTTGCCCAGCAGCACGAAGAATTCGCCTTCGACGATATCGAGGTCAACATCGGTCAGGATCGAGCGCGTCCGCCCACCCTCAGCATAATCCTTGCTGAGTCGCCGTATCTGGACGATTGTCTGCTCGTTCGAGCCGTTGGACGCCATTCGCTCCTGCTTCAGTATTAGTTTGTGCGCGATTTCACGATAGGATAGCAGATGATCATGAGCCGCGCATGATAGCCCCGATTCGTTTCCACCACTATAGATAATAAACGGATGAAAGCCGCGAATAGGTTTTTCAGAAAAATTTTGGAAGCGTTATTCCCGCTTGATCTATAGCAAAAACCGGGCATTTGCGCCAGTGCCTGGCGAACTTTCTCATCTAGAATCTGAGTTCCGCAATCAGACGCGATCTATACCTGTCTTTCGTGGACGAAGCGCCAGAGCAGAAAGAGTGAGCCGAGGGCGATGGCGCCGGAGATGGCGCTGACGAGGCTGAAGTCATTCAGGGTGACGTAGAGCAAGCCGCCAAGCGCGCCGCCGACGAGACGACCGAATGATTCCGCGCCGACGTAGCTGCTGATCATGATGGCGCGGGCATCGGGCAGGATTTCGGTGTAGAGCGTGAGCGAGGCGACAATCGCAATTTCGAGCATGAAGAAGATCACAAAGACGACCGCCAGCGTCAGCGGGAGGCTGAAGGAGAAGACCGGCAGCAGGATATAGCCGATGCTGGAGATGGCGACGCCGATCAACGCGACGCGGCGCTTGCCGAAACGGTCAGCAACGCCGATAACGGCAAATTCGCCGCAGGCTTCGGCGACGGCGACGACAATCGTGACGGTGCCGAGGGCGGTCAGCGCGAGGTCGAAGGTGGTTTCCAGGTAAGCGCCGTAATTGATGAAGAAAATCTCGTTGGCGACGACGAGCAGAAATGTGTAGGCGAGCGCGCGAAAGGCAATCGGGTCGCTGCGGAGGGCGCGCCAGGTCGCCAGCGGGGTAATGCCGCGCGGGATGGCGTCGCCGCTGGGATGATCGGCGGGAAGGTAGCGATAGACCGCCGCCAGAGCCAGCAGACTGGCGACGAGCAGCAGCAGAAAGACGCTCTGCAAGCCGGACGCGCCCAGGAGTAAGCCCATGATCGGCGCGGCGACGAGCAGCGAGCCTGCCCAGCTCAATTCGGTGACGCCGATAGCCGTGCCGCGCCGCTCGTAGGGAACGTGATCGGCGATATAGGCGTTGATTGCCGGGTCAAAGACCATTTTGACGATACCAAAGGCGATCATGACACCCGCAAACAGACCAAACTGCGGGGAGATCGCGCCGACGGCGCTGGCGAGCATCATCAGCACGAGCGTGCCCATCATGACGCGCTTGCGCCAATAGCGCTCACCGATGGGTCCGAGGAGTGGGCTGCCGACTCCCACGCCCGCATTGACCGCCATGACATTCTGAACGCTGTCGAGCGAAACGCTCAATTGACGGCTGATTTCGGGCAGGAAGGGATAGGGGAAACGGCGCGTCATGTTCATGACCAGCCGCGCGAATGTCAGCGCCGCCAGTTCGGTGACGTTGGACTTCACCTGATTGTTCAAAGCCGTTCCTTTTCAAACAGGTACAGCGATGCGCGTGTTGAAAGAGTCATTATACGGCGTGAAGTCAGGGTCGATATATTGGACGCGCTGTACGGTTACAAAAAACAGGCGGAACCTGAGTTCCGCCCGTTTGATGACCGCTTTCGTTAGACCGCACGCGGGCGGCGAACGTCGCCGGTCGCCTGGTGCTGACCGCGTGATGCCAGCCACTGGCGAATCTGCCGCAGCCAGCCGTGACGGCTTTCGCTCGACGCCGGGCTGTTCATGTCCATCGTCAGGTAAAGGAGACGCCGTTTCCGTTCCGCTTCGCGCAGCCGGTCTTCGTACAGAAGCTGCACCGTTACATAGTCCGCTGTATACATGGTGTTCGCATCCTTACTGCATCACAGCCAGAGCCATTA
>JADLHH010000465.1 GCA_020848855.1 Anaerolineae bacterium
GCTGATCAACGGCTTCTCGCAGCAGCCGGGTGACCATCTCGTCGGTCAGCAAATTGAACTCGCGCGCGTCGCGCACCAAATCCGCCGGAAGGTTGATCGCTACTTTTTCCATCTCAGCCATCGCCTGCTTTCCCTCAGCACTCGGCAAGACGAACCAAAGGTTCGCACCAGCACTTATTCTAGCACGCCTGTCCTAATTGCACGACAGGCTGGTGGGCGTCGTTGCTTCCGCCCAGCGCCGGTCGAACTCGGCGATATACTGCGCTGCCAGGTCGGGATCGGTGATACGCAGCAGGTTCTCGTCGTTCGAGTTGGTGGCGTTGTCCGAGATGTTGAACGAGCCGGTCAGCACCGTCGCATCGTCGACGATGAACACCTTGTGATGCAGCACGAACGGGTTGCCGTCCTGCCGCACCGCCAGCCCGGCGCAAAACATCGGCGTCAGCTCGGCAAACTGGGTTTCGCTGCCGGTGCGCTCGAAAATGCCCTGCACGTCTACGCCCGCCCCGGCGCGCTGGATGATCGTGCTGGCGATGGTATCGACCGTGAACGAGAACGTCATGAATCGGATCGAGTGCTGCGCCCCTTGCAGCGTGCTGTTGATCGCGCCGATCACGTCGCCTTCGGCGGCGAAGTAAATACCAATCGGCGTGTCGTCCTGCGTGAATTCCTCGCGCGGCGTGTTGTTGGGCGACGTGATGCCGAACTGCCCATTGATGAACATCTCGTCGAACTCCGCCTGATAATCCTGCACGGCAAGCCGCGAGCGCAGCGCGAGGGTGTTGTTGTTGTTGCGGTAGGTATCGTTAATCGTGTAGTTCCACGACCCCGTCCACACCGTCGTGCTGTCGAGGATCATGAACTTGTCGTGCATCAGCGCCGAGCGGGCGTCGTCCACCACCGGAATCCCGGCGGCGACCAACTGGTTCAGCGTCGTATCGTCGTCCCCGATGCCGTCGTCATCGTCGGTGACGACCCGCACCCGCACGCCGCGCGCCTTCGCCGCCAGCACGGCGGTCGTCAGCGCCGGGCTGTTGAACTCGTAGGCGGCGATGTCCAGCGTGTGCGCCACCTGATCGATATACCCGGCGAGGATTGCGTCAATGCCGCCGACATAGCTTGTCGTATCGCGGCTGCCGGTCGGCGCGGTGAAGTAGACCTGCCAGAAGCCTTTCGACGCGCCGAACCCCTGCGCGACCGGGATCGCCGTGACGGCGCTAACGGGCGTCGCCGTCGGTGGGGTCGGGGTATCGGTCGGGATTGGTGTATTCGTCGGGGTTGGGGTAGGCGTCGGCGTCTGGATACAGCCAGCCATCAGCAGCACCAGCGCGATCACCCGCGCCGGCAGGCGCCCCGGCTTCGGCAGTCGGATCATCATCAGTCGTGGTCTCCATGGGTTCGGGGTTCGTGTCTTGCGGTGGTGGTGCCGGCGGTGGGGCTTGGGGCTGAACCGGCGTTTCAGACGGCAGCTCGGCGGCAGCAGGCGACAGCAGCGCCGTCAGCGCCGCAACGGTACTGGCTGGCTCGCCGGTCGCCGCCGCTGCGATCTGTTCGGCAGCGGTTGCGTGCCCCAGCGACGCCGCCAGCGCCGCTATCCTGCCGGGCGTCTCATCCGCTCCTTGCGATGATAGTTGTCCCTGACGCCCGGCGTAGCGGTTCATCTGCTTGACGAGCCGCATGAAGGTATCGACCTGCGTTTCGAACGTTTCGTCGTCGAGCGCGGGCGTATCCAACTGCGTGAGCTGCGTTTCTGCCCACTTGAGCAGCGTCTCGGCTTCGTCGTCGGTTAGCTCGTCGCGCAGGTCGGCGTCTTCGTACAGGCGCATGAGCGCGTTTTCGACCCGGCTCATGTTCCGTCGCTGGTCTCGAAGTAGGGCTTCAGCAGCGCCGCCGCTTCGTCGTGATGGTTGGCTTCGGCGCGGTCGAGCGCGGTCTTGCCTTCGTAGTCTTCGGCGTAGGGGTTGGCGTCGTGGTCGAGCAGCCAGCGCACCATCGCCGTCCTGCCAAAGATTGCCGCGCCGTGCAACGCTGTGTTGCCGCCTTCGCCCGCGTTCACGTCCGCCCCGGCGTCGAGCAATATCTGGGCGATGTCCGTGCTGCCGCTGATCGCCGGGTAATACAGCACCGGGATGTTGTGCGCGCCGGTGGCGTGCGCCCGTTCCGGGTCGTCGGCGAGCAGCGCCCGCACGTCGTCGGCGCGACCGAGCATCGCCGCCGTGCAGATATCGAGCGGCGCGCCCTGCGCCAGCAGAAATTCGGCAATCGGGCGGTTGCCGACGTGCGCCGCCGCCTGCACTGGCGTTTCAATCCACTGGGCGTTCTCGTTGAGCAGACCGGGGTCGTCGGTAAGCATCTGCTGTACGCGCGGCAGATCGTGATGCGCGGCGACCACGAATTCATCGATCATTTCCTGAGCCAGCTCCTGCGCCATCTCACATTATCCTTTTGATTACGATAGATGCCGTAATCCTAGATCATTCGCCGGGCGGCGTCAACGCACGCCGAAGCCGGGGAAGCGCCCGCTCGCCGGGTGATAGTCGTACTCGACGCGCACCACGCGGGCGGCGTTGGGTCCGCGCCACAACAGGGCGAGGAAGCGTTCCAGAGTGTCTTTATCGCTCTCGGCGACCACCTCGACGGTGCTGTCCGGCTGGTTGCGCACCCAGCCGGTGACGCCCAACTCGGCGGCGCGGCGCTGCGTGAAGTCGCGGAAGCCGACGCCCTGCACGCGCCCATGCACGACGGCGTGCAATTGCTGCTGTTCGGGTTGTTCGGTCATGTGAGGTTATTCCTGTTCGTTTTTGCGCCGCATCACGGCGATTTTACGCCCGGCTGCCGAATCATCGATCAGCGTTGCCAGCCGCTTGAGGCGCGTCGCCTCCTGCTTGGCGCTCATCACCCACCAGATCGCCGGCTTGCGGTACGACGGCGGGCGGCTCATGAAATGCGCCCACGCCTTTTCATTGGCGCGGAACTGCGCCTCGTATGCCGGGTCTAGCTGCCCGTTCTCGCGCTCGAAAGAATAGCGGTTCTGCTTCTCCGGGTCGCGTTCGTTGAAGGCTTTCAGTCCCGCCTCGTGCATAAGTCCCGCTGCCGTCAGCCGCTCCACGTGCCGGATGTTCACCTGGCTCCAGTTGCTTTTCGGCTTGCGCGGCGTGAAGCGGTTGGCATACGAGAGGTCGTCGATGCTGCGGCGCACGCCGTCGATCCAGCCGAAGCACAGCGCCTGTTCGACCGCTTCGGGATAGGTCACGCTCTGCCTGCCGGAGTCTTTCCTGTAGAAGCCGACCATCACCTCGGTTTCCGTGTCGTGGTGGGCTTCCAGCCATGCCCGCCACGCATCCGCCGTTTCGAAGAATACCACGTCCATCGCCTACCCTCGCATCCGAATATCTGTGCTATTTTAGCACGAATTGTCGCTGTGCAGGGCGAATGAGTGCCGGTCAATCCTGATTGCCGGGCTGTGCGCGGGTGCGCGAATACCCGCTATAATCTGCCCGGAAACCCCACCCATAACAGAGGAGTTGACATGAAAAGCCTGCACATCGCCAACAGCGATCTCGTCGTCTCGGAGATTTCGCTCGGCTGTATGCGCATTTCCGGCATGTCCAACGCCGAGATTTCGCACCTGCTCCACACCGCTATCGACGGCGGCATCAATTTCTTCGACCACGCCGACGTTTACGGCGGCGGGCAGTCGGAAGCCAAATTCGCCCAAGCGCTGGGCATGACGCCCGCGCTCCGCGAGACGATGTTCCTCCAGAGCAAATGCGGCATTCGCAAGGGCATGTTCGATTTTTCGAAGGAACACATTCTGGAAGCAGTCGACGGCAGCCTGAAGCGCCTGCGTACCGATTACCTCGACGTGCTGCTGCTCCACCGCCCGGACGCGCTGGTCGAGCCGGAAGAAGTCGCCGAAGCCTTCACCATGCTGCAGGACAGCGGCAAGGTTCGAAATTTCGGCGTCAGCAACCAGACCCCTATGCAGATCGAGCTGCTGAAAAAGTTCGTCCGGCAGCCGCTGATCTTCAACCAGCTTCAGTTGAGCATCACCAACACCACCATGATCGACGCCGGCATCAACGTCAACATGGAAGATAACCCATCGGTCAACCGGGACGGCAGCATTCTCGATTACTGCCGCCTGCACGACATCACCATCCAGCCCTGGTCGCCGTTCCAGTACGGCTTTTTTGAGGGCGTTTTCCTGGACAACGAGAATTTCCCGGAACTCAACCGCGTGATCGACGAACTGGCAGCCGCCAACGGCGTCGCCAATACTGCGATTGCTATCGCCTGGCTGCTGCGCCACCCGGCGAAGATGCAGCCGATCATCGGCACGACCAACGCCGACCGCGTGCGCGACATCTGCAAGGCGTCGGACGTTGCGCTGACGCGGCAGGAATGGTACGCCATCTATCTGGCGGCGGGGAATCGGCTACCTTAAGAGCAGTGCTGAGTGCTGAGCGATGAGTGCTGAGGAGAACCCAAACTGTGCTTTTCTCAGTCCTCAGCCCTCGTCCCTCAGTCCTGTTTTTGACTCAGCACTCAGCACTTTTTTTGTTAGCTCAGGTTGACGAACGGAATATCCGGGAAGGCGCGCATCTTGTCGAGTGGCAGGGCGACGATGCGCCCCTCCTCGCGGTAGTCGAGCGCCAGCGTCGTGAACGACAGGATGCGGTCGGCGAACGGGTTGATCGCCGGCGAAATCTCGATCAGGTTGGTGAGCAGCGTCGAGCGCGTCGCCAGCAGCAGGATGCAGGCTTCGACGAAGCGCCAGTCGTCGGCGCTGCGGTACGGGTAGGCGAGGATCGTCTGCGGCTTGAGGATCGACTTGGGCTTTTTAGTGTCGCGGTATTTTCTGAACAGCAGTTCCCATTCGCGCGAATACAGCTTGCGTTCGGCGTGCGCCACGACCGCTTTCGGCAGCGCGTGCAGCCGTTCGAGCAGATGATCCTGATACTCGCGCGGCGATAGGATGCGGATCGCGGCGCGGCGAATCCCTTTTCTGCCCACTTCATCCTGCATATCGGTCAGCGTCACATCGCAGATGACCGCCTCGTCGCTGTCAAGCGCGAAGCACTTGAGCGCGTCGGCGTCGGCGTACTGCGGCTGTTCCCAGCCCTGCCCGCGCGGCATCGCCCCGCGCCAGATCGCCTTGAGCGCGTCGGGATCGATGCCGTCGGTCGGCGTGGTGAAGCTGTAGCCGCGCCGCGCGCCTTCGAGGATGTAGCCGATGACGAGTTCACGCATAATCGAAGCGAATCAGCTATCAGCATTCAGCGAAACACTCCCGATGCGCTTGCTGATAGCTGATACGCTGACGGCTGACCGCTTTCACCCTTTCGGCTGCGGGCGAATGGCGTTGAAGAACGTGCGCATCGCGTCGCGCACGCCGACGCCGGTCGTCACGCTGCTCGAATAGATCGTCGCCTGATAGCCGAGCCGCTCCGCCTGGTTATGCATCCGCTTGATCTCGTTGCTGTAGTTCGCCATCAGCTTGTCGAGCGTGGTATTGGCGAGCCACAGGTCGCTCTTGTTAACCAGCAGCATCAGCGCTTTCAGGTTGCGCTTGGCGTCCGGCTCCTCCTCGATCATATTCATGACGAAGTTGAGCGCGTCCTTGTGCTTCAGGATGTCGGTGTGGTCGAGCAGGAAGATGATGCCGCGCGGCTTGGTTTCGCGGAACAGTTCGACCCAATCGGTCTCCCACATTTCGTATTCGCCGCCCACGTCGCGGGTCGGCTTGAGGCGCATCGTCTCGTCGCCGATGTACGAGCTGAACGACCCGACCGGGTCGCCGCCGGGGGCGGTCGGCGCAGGCTGGAATTCGTCCAGCGTGGCGACGTTCTGGCGCAGCCATTCGATCAGCGTGGTTTTGCCGGTCTGGCGCGCACCGAGGATAATGAACGGCAGCCCGAAGACTTTCACGTACACGAAATCGTAGATGCGGTCGGCGCTTTGCGTCAGCGACGTCACCAGTTTGCTGCTCGACACCGAGCCGAATATGGCGCTGAAAAACTGCTCGAATAAGTTGGTCATCGTAACCCTTCCAACCGTGCTGGTTCCTTCAACCATTCTATACGCGAATGGCGGCGAAAAGTCGCGCAATCGCCCTGGCAACGTGTAAGATTATGTCAGATCGGCAAGCGCACAGATCGCATCCACGATGAAAGAAACCCATGCCCTAATCGAACGGGTACGTCGCATCAGCGACACCCATCAGCAGCTTAGTGTCACCGTTGACCCATCCCTCAACGACATCAAGCCGGGACAGTCGCTGCTGGCGCGTCTTACTGAAGACTGGAATCCTTACCTGCGCGAGCAGTGGTGGCCCATCGCCCACCAGAAGAACACGCTGATCGTCGAGCGCCCGGTGGCGATGCGCTACGAGCCGGGTACGGTCGTCAGCCTGATCGGCGCGATCGGGCAGCCGTTTCGTTTTCGCCGCACGCTGCGCGCTGTCCTGCTGATCGCCTACAACAGCGACCCGACGCCGCTCATGCTGACGATCCCAGCGCTGCTGGCGAACAACGTCGCCGTGACGCTGATTCTGCTGGGGACGGAGTACGGCACGCAGCATCTGCCGCCGGAAGTCGAGGTCATTCAGGGCGAAGTGAGCGAGGGCGCGCCGCAGGACAAGCTCAACTGGTCGAACCGCGTCACGACCATCGGCTGGGCGGATCAGGTGTTCGTGACCGTGCCGCAGGAAGACGAAATCGCCCATTTCCGCGAAATCTGGGGGCTGTTCTCCGAACTGCGCGCCGATATCCCGGCGAATTATCTGTTCGGCGTGTTCCGTCCGCCGCTGCCGTGCGGCGTCGGCGCGTGCTCGTCGTGCCTCGTCCGGCTGTCGGGCAGCGCGACCGCCTACATGTGCAAGGACGGTCCCGCCGTCGATCTGACCAAAGTGCTGCTGACCTGACGCCGCGAGAATAGGAGCGATCGATGGCGATCCGCATCACCCGCCCCGGAAAAACCAACCTGATTGTCGATTCGCCGGTGATGAACGCGGCGGGCACGCTCGGCTTTGGCGACGAATACCGCGATCTGGTCGATCTCAGTGTGCTGGGCGCGTTCGTGACCAACCCGCTGACGTATGCCCCCCGCAGCCCGGCGAACGGCACGCGCGTCGTCCCGCTTTCCGGCGGCGTGCTGGTGCATACCGGGCTGCCGAACCCCGGCATCAACAAGGTGGTCGAGCAGAACCGCGCCGCCTGGGAGCGCATGTCGATCCCGGTGATTGCGCATCTGGTGGTGAACGCGGCGGAAGACCTGCACAAGAGCATCGCCGTCCTCGAACGCGAACCGAGCATTGAAGCGATTGAATTCGGGCTGAACGACGAGATGAACCCGGCGGAAACCGAATGGGCGATCCGCGCGGCGCTCGGCAAAATGGAGAAACCGCTGCTGGTGCGCTTCCCGTTCAACGCTCACCTCGACCATTTCGCCGCTGCCGTCGATGCCGGCGCGCACGCGCTGGTGATCAGCGCGCCACCGCGCGGCACTGCCCGCGACCAAACCGGGCAGTTGGTCGCCGGTCGGGTGTACGGTCCACTGGTCAAGCCGATGGTTCTGCGCATGGTCGGGCAGCTTGTCCGCCGCTTCCCGCGTATACCGGTCATCGGTGCTGGTGGCATTCATTCGGAGCAGGACGCCCGCGATTATATCGAAGCCGGTGCAGTCGCCGTGCAGGTCGATTCAGCGACGTGGGTGATGCCAAAGCTGATTGAGGAGATCGCCCGCGAACTGAGCGGGGTCGATACCACGCAGGCGCACGGCGCGGTCGACGATCTGTTTGGGGGACTGTCCTGAACTTCACAAGCTTTGGGTTTTGCGCTACAGTAAAGTAGCGTACGCATTTGCGAGACCAACCATGAGCGGAGTAGATACCAGCCCGCTGGCGAAAATCACCTGGCAGGACCCGCAAACCGGGGACGCGCGGGAACTCGTGCTGAGCGAGGGGGCGTCCGCGAGCATCGGGCGGCTGGATACCAACGAGATCTGCATCAAGGAGCAGCACGTTTCGCGCCAGCACGCCATCATCGACTACCAGGATGGGATGTTCGTCATCACCGATAACGACAGCGCCAACGGCGTGTTCATCAACGACCAGCGCCTGACCGGACCCTATCCACTGGTCGCTGGCGACGTGATCCGGTTGTACGTGCCGACCCTCAGCTTTGCGGCGATGCTCACCGAAGAAGAACAGCGCCACGCCACTCAGGCGGGTATGGCGGTCAACCTGCCCGGCAGCGCGCCGGGTGGGCGGCTGGTCGTCACCAGCGGACCCGAACAGGGCAACACGATCCTGCTCACACTCAACAGCATGACTATCGGGCGCGCGACCGGCAGCGCCGACTGGGAAATCTGCGTAAAAGACCCGTCGATCTCGCGCCCCCACGCCCGGCTGGAGCGTATCGACGGCAATTGGGTGCTGTATGACCTCGGCAGCGCCAACGGAACAGCCGTCAACGGCACGCCGGTCGTCAACGAGGCGGGGCGCGTGCTTCACGACGGCGACGTGATCACGCTGGGCGGCACGGTCGCCATGTTCCACAGCACCTGAGAATCCAGTCATCCCAGATAAACAAAACGAGCGCGCCCGTTAATGGCGGCGCACTCGTCTGAAAATGTTGTCTGCCTGCTGCGGGCTAGTCCGTGCGGATTAGTCCGGCGCGCCGATCATCACGCTGCTGGCTTTGACGATGGCGTAGGCTTCCTTGCCTTCGGCAAGCCCCAGCCGCTCGACCGACGAAATCGTGATGATCGAGACGATTTCGCTGCCGCCCGGCAGTTCCAGAACCACTTCCGCGTTGACCGCGCCGATGGTGATCTTCTTTACGGTTCCCTTTAGGACATTACGCGCGCTAACCTTCATGTGATTCTCTTCCATATAGATAAGTCGGTAAATTCCGCTGCTGGCAGTCAACAATAAATGATCGAGCGGCAAAATGCAACACGCGAAACCCTCACCCCGCGAACGGGTCGCCGCTGGGGATGTGGGTGATCGGCACGCCGGGGAAGCGCGGGCGCAGCCAGTCGACCAGATATGCCATGCCTGCTTCCTCGCTGACTTCGTGCCCGGTGACGATCAGCGCTTTGGACTGCCCCTGATAGATGGCATCGCGCACATATTCGCACGTTTCCCACTCGTGCATTTCGCCGGTGACCAGCACATCGATATCCCCGCGCAAAGCCTTGATCTGCCATTCGCTGCCGGGGAAGCCGACCAGCAGCGCGACTTTGCTGCATGGCATCTCGTCGTGACCGACGACCTTCGTCCGGCGGCTGTCGAGCCGCTCGCTGACCTGCGCTGCCAGATCGCTCAGCGGCAGAGTCGGCAGCTTGAATACGTTCGGCGCGGCAGGGTCGGCATAATCCGTCCAGCCGAGCGCCCGCGCCACGCCCGTCACGATGCCGTCCTGCTGGTGGCGGTGACAGTAGTCGTGGAAGCGCCAGATGACCAGACGGTTATCGGCGATGAATTGCCACTTGGCGCGGTAAACCGGATCATCTTTGAGCCACACCGGCAGCGCCTGATGCATGTAGTGGGGCGATTCGTGGGTGATGATGAAATTCGCGCCTGCGTCGACCGCCTGCTGAAGTACCTCGCAGGTCGCCAGAAAGGTTGTGACAATTCCTGTCACTTCCTGCGCCGGGTCGCCGGCTACGACGACATCGACGGTCTTGGAGAGCGGCGCGACTTGCAGATCGCGCAGAATCGTGTCGATCATGGCTTGAATGGTGGGCATGAGGGACTCCCGCTAGAGATAGGATTTGACGATCTCGCGCAACTGCTGCGCCCGGTGGCGGAAGGTGTGCTCCTTGAGGACACGCTCGCGGGCGGCGCGCCCGGCTGCCAGCCGCTCGGAGTCGTGCGCCAGCAGATAGCGGTAGCGGTCGAGCGCTTCCTCTCCGGACTGGACGACGAACACTTCTTTGCCCGGCTCGAACCACGTTTCGATGCCGTCATACGGGTTGGCGACGATGCAGCAGCCCATCCCCGCCAGCTCGAACGGGCGCGACGACGACGACGCGAACACGCTCGCGTGCGCCGCCCGCGTGATGCACAGGTTGATCTTGCTGCGGCAGGCGTACTCGCGCAGCTTGCTGAAGCTGAGGTACGGCAGCATGTCGGCGCGACCGAGATCGCCCAGCTTCGTGCCGCGCACGGCGAAGCGCGCGTCCGGCAGGGCTTTCGACGGCGCGGCGATCATGCCGTCGATCCATTCGCTGCGATATTCGCGCCCGTGCCCGTAGAACAGCACGTCGATGTCCTGCGCGGGCACGTCCACCGGGCTGAACACGTCGGGGTCGGCGCCGTAGAACAGCGGATGCACGGCGCGCGCGCCCAGCACCTTGATCGCCGCTGCGCCGCCGGCGCTGTTGCTGATGAAGGCGGTGTACTCGGTCAAATCCGCGCCCTGATAGATGCGGAAGCCGGACGCGAATCCGCTCATGTTCGGCAGGCTGGCGGGCACGTCGCCATCGTAGTAGAACACCGGCTTGTGGTGGCGGCGCTGAAGCTCGCCCGCCACGCCCACCAGATGATTGAGCGGCGCGGTCAGCACGATTACGGCGTCGATGTCTGGCTCGCGCGCCAGCAGCCGATCCAGATGACGCAGCCACAGCGGGGCGATCAGCGTTTGCGCGGCGCGGCGGACGAGGCGATCCGATGCGGATTCATCATTGGAGGCGGGCGCATTGCCATGCGCCCCTACATCTACATCCGTCCGTATGATTTTCCGCATGGCGTCGCGGGCGGCTTTGAAGGCGTCGCCCTGCGCCTTTGCCGGGTTCGGCTCGGCGCGCCACCACAGCGACTCAATGGCGGGTCCCTGATACGGCGTGGCGATGACCTCGACGCCGATCTCGTACAGCCCTTTCATCAACTGCCACCAGGCAGGCGTGGCGCTGAACGGCTGGGTCAGGTCGAGCGAGGAGACGACGAACAGCAGCTTCATGCCGCAGAGTATAGCCGATTTTCAGGCTTGCGCGGAACGACGTTGCTGTTCATCATTGGTGGCTTTATGAGGATGATCATCTTTGGCGAAGAAGCGATATGGCTGCTATACACCGCCGGGGGTTAAAACCCTCGGCTACGGAAATTCTGCCGCCCACTAAAGGGGCGGCTTTTCATGAGACGAACGTTGCGACCCCTTTAGCGGGTCGCCGGTTTTCCCTAGCTGAAGGTTTTAACCTTCAGCGGAGCTTTCTACTCGTGATGCTCCTCATCCTGCTGCTGGCGGCGGGCGAGCGCATCCTGCACATCGGCGACCAGAGTATGTGGCTGGACGAGGGTATCTCCTATTGGAACCAGAAACAGCCGGACATGATCGCCTGGATTTCGGTCAAGGACGTGCATCCGCCGCTGTATTTCTGGCTGCTCAAAGGCTGGATCGGGCTGACGGGCACGAGCGCCGTCGCCATGCGCCTGTTCTCGGCGCTGGCGGCGATGCTGAGCGTGGCGGCGGTCGTGCCGCTGGCGCGCCTGATCGCCCGCGACCGAAGCCGTGACGAATACTGGAGCATCCCGCTGGTGGCGGCGCTGCTGCTGGCGATCAGCGACCCGGAAATCTCGCTGGCGCAGGACGTGCGCATGTATTCGCTGCGGACGCTGCTGGCGCTAGGGAGCGTATTTTTCTATCTGCGCTGGGCGAATAAGCCCGGCGGGCTGCGGGCGGCGCTGTGGGTCGGCACGCTGGTCGCGCTGTACCACACCAACTATATCGGCGTGTACATGGCGGCAATCGAGGGGCTGCACGCGCTGATCTGCCTGCGCGGGCGGGTGCGCGCCGGGGCAATCGGGCTGCTGGCGCTCAGCGGCGCGCTGTTCGCGCCCTGGTTTTTGGCATATGGCTGGGGACAGCGCAACACCGACCCCGGCATCGACGCGGCGCTGCCGTCCAACTGGAACACGCTGGTCGAATTGGGCTTCAAATACTTCAGCCACATGTGGACGATCATGATCGGCTTGATGCTGTTCGGCTTGGTGCGCTACCAGGACGGGCGCATCCGTGTGAAGCCGCTCGGCTCGACCTACCTGCTGACGCTGTGGGTCGGCTTGACGGTTATCGCCACGTATGTCATCAACTTCTGGCTGATTTTTCTCTCGCCGCGTCGAATTCTGCTGCTTTCGCCGGCGCTGGCGATTCTGACGGCGCGCGGTCTCGCCAATTTCAAAAACCCGGCGCGCATCTTTCTGGTCGTCTGCATCCTGATCTACGGCTTGGCGACGGTCGACGACTACTATCCCAAAGCGCCCTGGGATCAGGTCGCGGAAGGACTGGCACAGTATGCCCACCCCGACGAACTGGTGCTGATGGAAATCTACCGCGACGACTTCACGATGGATTACTACATCGACACCCTGATCGCGCCGGAAACGCCACGCGAATCGCTGCGGCTGTGGCGCGAAGACCGCGCCGCCGAATACCCCGACGGGCTGATCGCCGAGATTGCCGGGCGGGATGTCGTGTGGCTCGTCCACTGGAGTCCTGATCAGTCGGCGTTCCGGTTTCTGGCGCAGACCGGGCACGTCCAGACGGCGAAGCTGTCGGTTGACCACGTTGGCAATTCGCTCGATGTGTACCGTTTCGACCGGATGCCGGATGCCAGCATCGACGCGTTCGCCAACGGCGTGACGCTGCGCCAGTTCGAAATTCTGCCGGGCGACGACCGCGTCGACCTGTGGTGGTCGGCGGACGCGCCGCTCGACCGCGACTATACCACGTCGGTGTTCGTGCTGGACACGAGCGGGCGGCTGGTCGCGCAGCACGATGCCTTCCCATTCGAGAACCGCCGTCCGACGACCGGCTGGCAGCCCGGCGAAGTCATCTACGACCCGCACCCGCTCGACCTGAGCGCGCTCGCGCCGGGGCAGTACACGGTCGCCGTGCAGATATACACCTGGCAGGATCAGGTCAAGCAGCCGACTTCCGGCGGCGATCCATGGCTGGTGCTGGCTGAACTGGCGCGCTAGACCGGTTTGGTCGCCAGCACGCGCAGGCGGACGAAATCGATATACCAGACGCCGTCGCGGTACAGCGTCGGGCGCATCCCATGCTCGACGCGCGCGACGAACTCGGCGCGGTGGTCGGGCGCGATCATCGCCATCGTTTGCGGGAAGTACATCTGCAGGAAATTGGCGATCCCGTCGTCGCCTTCCAGCGGCGTCACGCGGTCGAAGTGGCGCATGTAACTGACCCGAAACCCCCGCCGCTCCAGCAGGGTCGCGTATTCGGCGGCGCTCGGCAGATAGTAGGGACTCGATTCGGGCAGTGGATAGCCCATCGCCGAGAGCGCATCGTAAACGGAGCCGATGAGGATCACGCCGTTGCCTTTTCCGCCGAACTCTGCCACGAACCGGCCACCCGACACCAGCGCGCGCCAGATGCAGTCGATCACCTTTTCGGGTGTCAGCACCCAGTGGAGCGCCGCGTTCGAGAAAACGCCGTTGAACGGCTGGTCAAACGCGAAGTCGGCGGCATCGCCCTCGACAAATTCGATCTCCGGGTACGCTGCCCGCGCCTGCGCCACCATTTCGGCTGATCGATCCAGCCCGACTACGTGCGCACCATATTCGGCAATCTGCGCGCCCAGATGCCCCGTGCCCGTGCCGAGATCGAGGATGCGCTCGCCCGGCTGCGGGTCCAGCAGCGGGATCAGCTCCTCGGCATAGCGGGTGACGAAGTGGTGCTTGCTGTCATACAGCCTGGGGTCCCAGATTCGCTCCGTGCTCATGGCGATCTCCTGAATGGGTCGGTCGATAGGGGTGGCGTTCACTATACCGCATCCCGGCGATCCATCGAGGGAGCCAGGTAATTTCGGTAAATCCCTTAGGATACATCCAACGCCGCGACTTAGTCGATATATAATGCATACATACACTATGTTCGCATAGGGATACCGCCATGATCAACAAGGGCTACTTTGTGATCGCCGACATCACAGGCTATACCGCGTTCCTGACCGGCAGCGAACTCGACCACGCGCAGGATATCCTCAAGAGCCTGTTTGATACCATCCTCGACCAGATCACGCCGCCGTTGATCGTCTCGAACTATCAGGGCGATGCAATCCTGACATATGCGCCGGAAGCCGCAGTTCTTCAAGGGCAAACGCTGCTTGAGCTGATCGAGAATATCTATTTCGCCTTCTCGCATAAGCGCGAGAATATTCGCCACGCTACCACCTGCCAGTGCCGCGCCTGTGCCAACATCTCCAACCTCGACCTGAAGCTGTTCGCGCATTACGGCGAATATGTGCTTCAGGACATGCGCGGCAAGCAGGAACTCGGCGGGACGGACGTGATCGTAACGCACCGCATGATGAAGAATCAGGTCAAGGAACAGACCGGCATCAAAGCCTACGCCCTGTTCACCGATACGGCGATCAAGCAGCTAGGCTTGCAAGGGATGTGCGTCCAGCTTCAGGCGCACAGCGAGTCCTACGAGCACATCGGCGAGGTGCAGATGTGGGTTCACGACCTGAAAGCCGCCTATGACCATGAGCGTGAGCGCAACCCGGTCGTGGTCAAACCGGAAGACGCATGGGTGACAATCGAACACGACTTCAGGCTTCCCCCTGCCATCATGTGGGATTACCTCAACAAGCCGGAGAACCGCCGCCGCTACATGAACGCCGTCGGCATGACCATCACCAACGTCGACAAGGGGCGCGTCGGCGTGGGCGCGGTCAACCACTGCGCGCACGGTGGCGGCGCGGAAACGCTCATGACCATCCTCGACTGGCGTCCGTTCGACTACGTGACGCTCGATACATCCCTGCCGATGCACATGCGCGGCATCTTCACGACCTATCTTCAGGCGATCCCCGGCGGCACGCGCGTGATCTGGGCGTTGGGCAAACCCGAAGGCGCTGATTTCAGAGGTAAGGCGATCAGTCGCTTCGTCATGCCGAAATTCAGGACGGAATACGCCAAAGTTTTCGCTATGGGCGCCGACACCATCGAGGCAATCATCGCCGAGGAAGGCGTCGGCAAGGTGATTGCCTTCGCGCCCGCGCCGAACTGAGCCGCTCACGGACGCCAGGCAGGGGACACGTCGATTTCGCGGTTGAAGGTCAGGCGCTTCGGCGGCTTCGCTCCATCCACGTCGATCACGTACAGGTCGATCAAGCCGTCGCGCACCGCCGTGTACGCCATGCGTTTGCCGTCCGGCGACCAGCTTGGCTGCTCGGTGAAGCGCCCGATATCGACCAGCAGGCGGGCATCCCGGCGGCTCGCGTTCTCGCTCAGGTAAATCCCCCACGCCTGATTCCGGTAAGTCATAAAGGCGAAATTGCTGCCGTCCGGCGAGAACATGCGGCTGAGGCTGCCCGGCTCGTAGGCGAGGTCGACGACGATGTTTCCCGGATCATCGGGATCGTCGAGGCGGTGGAAGTTGCTGCCGTCGATATCCACGCTGTAGATGCTGCCGTCGTCGGTGAGCGACGTGAACAGCAGGCTGCCGCCGTCTGCCGACCAGCGCGGCAGGCTGTAGATTCCGCCTTCGTCGGTCAGGCGGCGCACGTTCCGCCCCAGCCGGTCAGTCACGTAGATATTGCGCCTGCCGTCGCGGTTGGATGCGAAAGCGATCCACTCGCCATCCGGCGACCACGCGGGCGCGACATCGTAGGCGTCATCGTTTGTCAGGTTGTAGACGAGTCCGTGATTGACATCGACCACGAAGATGTCGGCATTGAAGCTGAGGTAGGACACGAACGCGATCTCATCGCCGCGCATCCATGCCGCCGCCGCGACTTCCACGATGCTCGCCAGGACAGTGAACGCCGCGCCGAAAACCGCCGCCAGCGCCAGCATCATCCTCGTGAGGATCATGCGCCAGACTCTATGCCGAACCGGGTTATGAGTAATACACGTTCGGCTGCTTGAGGTTCAAGCCGGGGGTTAGAACCCGCCCGGCAGTGTGCGCCACGATCCAGTTAGCCCGCCCGGATCGTCGATCAGCACGTAGGTTTCGCCGCGCTGGGGCAGGAAGATCGCCCGTCCATGCTCGAAAAGCTGCACCGAGGTCGTCGCGCCCTGTTCGTCGGTGACTGCCCAGCCCAGCGAGCCGCGCACGTCGAGATTGAGCCGCCACACCTTGCCGAAGCCGCGCTTCGGCTCGATCAAGCCGAGGGGTGGTGTCTCGCCGCCGGTTTCCGGCTCGCCCGGTGTCCAGGTGTCGTCAAAGCGACGGAAGCGCCCATCGAGCGACAGCGCGTAGATCGAACCGGGGTTGCCCTGCACGTAGATCATCGTGCCGCGCTCGTAGGACTGTACCGCCGTCGCCGTCGTCATTGGCGAGCCGACCGGGCAGCCGAGCGACTGGCTCAGCGCCGGGTCAGCGGCGAGCGCGGGCGGCGGCTGAGTGGCGCAGTTGAGGCTGGCGGGCGGCAGCGTCGCCAGCGCCGAGCCGCCATCGACGGCAGGCGGCGTCAGAGAACCTCCCCCGGCGATCAAGGTTTGCGCGGCGAAGGCGATTGCCGTCAGCGTGGGCGGGTTGTAGAGCGTTGCCGCTGGCAGGATCGTCGCCCGCTCGGAGAGCATCGCCAGCATTCCCAAGCCATCCAGTTCCGGCGAGGGCGTGAACGTCGGCGACGGCAGCGGCGTGATCGTGTCGGTGATCGTCAGGCTCGGTGTGACGGTGAGCGTGGCGGTTGGGATGGGTGTATCGGTCGCCGTCGGCGATGGAGTCCGCGTCGTGGTAGCGGTTGAGGGCGGCGTGCCGGTGTCCGTCAAAAGCGGCGTGAGACTCGGCGCGGGGGTGTCGGTTGGGCGTTCCGTCGCGGTCAGCGTCGGCAGCGGTGTGCTCGTCGGCTCCAGCGACGGCGCGAGCGTATCGACCGCCGCGTCGGTTGGCGCAGGGGTAGCGCTCGGCAGCGAAGCCAGCGTCGGCACGACCACGACCGGGGTCGGCGTGCCAGTACACGCCGTCACGATGATCACCAGCAGGATTAGGCAAAGGGATTTTTTCATGCCGCTAATTATAGCCGGAACGCCGAAACGGGGAAGCGGGCGGATGACCGGCAGTGCTGTAGGGCAGACCCACGTGTCTGCCCCGCGAGATTTATGGTTGCGTACGAAATCGTATAACCGGATGCGCTCGGAAAGTCCTAATTCGTCATGATGTTGTCGTAAATCTGCTCGAAGTCGCGCTCCAGGTTGCGGGTAATATAGCGCATGTGCAGCGCCGCGTCGCCCAGCGGAGCCGGGTCTTCCACTAGCGGGATGGCGGCGCGCAACTGCAGGTCTTTTTCTTTGAGCGTCTCGCGTTGTTCCGGCGTGCATTGAGCGAAGAGATCGGCGTACCGGCGTTCGGCTTCGTCGATTTCGGCGTGCAGCAGGTCGAGCAGTTCGCGGAACCGCATGATTCCCTGACGGGCGCGTTCGAGTTGTTCCTCGTAGTTCATCGTGAAAGCTCCATCGCCGGCGGCATGGTGCGGATCAATAGTGGCGATCCCCGGCAGCCTCAGCCATTATTGAGGACGCATCTTATCACACCCGCGAGGACACGCCATGCCCGAAACTCTGCTCCACGGCGCACCGATGGTGCGCTTCGTCCACATTTCGGACACGCACTTCTGCGCGAACCCGCACTTCAATATCGACGGGGCGCAGCACACGCCGATGATCGGCGCGCAGGCGCTCATCCACCAGATCAATGCGCTGCCGTTCGCGCCGGATTTCGTGCTGCACACCGGCGACGTGACCGATGATGGCGAGGAACCGTCCTACCGTGTCGCCCGCGAGGCGCTCAGCGCCATCCCGTACCCGGTTTACTACCTGCCGGGCAACCACGACCACAGCGAGCATTTTCAGCGCATCATGCTGGGGCGCAGCGAGCCGACGCCGACGGTCGATTACGAGTTCGAGGTCAGGGGCGTGCAGATCATTTGTATGGACAGCCAGCGCCCGACGACCCCGCCCGCCGGCAGGGTCAGCGACGAGCAGCTTGCCTGGCTGGAAGGCTTCACCCGCGCCGCCGATGACCGCCCGCTGATCGTGGCGGTGCATCACAACGTCCTGCCCGTCGGCACGCCCTGGTGGGATGACTACATGCGGATGGTCAACGGCGAGGATTTCCACCGGGCGCTGCTGCCCGCCCGCGACCGGATTCGCGGCGTATTCTTCGGGCACGTCCACCAGAACGTCGACACCGTGCGCGACGGCATCGCCTATTTCAGCGTGCCGAGCAGTTGGTATCAGCTTCACAACTATCCTGGTCAGGTGGAAAGCGAGCAGGATCGCTATGCCGAACCCGGCTTCAACGTGGTGACGATCCGGCGCAGCCAGTTTTCCCTGCGTCGCCACCGCTTCATGGTTGATGCGGGGTCTCTGACGAGCTAGCCCGCAGCGAGTCGACAATCCCGCCGACCAGGTCGGTGAAGGCTTGCAGGGCGCTGGCTTCTTCCAGCGAGATGAGCGGGATGTTGGGGCGGCGGTCGGCGCGGTCGTCCTCGAACGGCTGCATGACGAACTGGTCGAGCGCCGCCAGCAAGCGCAGGCGCGCGTCGAGCTTGTCATAGGGCGGGAAGTTCATCAGGAACTGGAGCGGCACCTCGACGGCGGGCTGCTTGCGGTAGGCGCGCACCGAATAGATGGTCACGCCGCCCGGTCCGACCCACAGGTTGGCATGAAATGCCGGCTCGCTGCGCCCGCTGAACGTCAGGCTGTCGGTGTTGGTCTGCGCCCAGGCGAACAGCGCGCGGGCGATGCGGGCGTTGTCCGCGCCGTCGGGAAGCTGCTCCAGATACTTGAAGAAATTGAGGCGGTTGGGTTCCGGCGAATGCTTCTTCTGCTCGCGGGCGTCCGGCTCCGGCAGCGGCTCGGTCAGCGGCGCTTTGTGGAGCGCGGCGATCAGCTTTTTGTACGCTGCTTCGGGGCGCGAGCGGAAGTCGGTGTACTGGCGGTTGATCAGGTGCAGGGGCAGCGGCACGTCGTCGATGCGGGCGATGAACAGCGGCTTGCGCAGTTCCATGCCCATCAGCGTCTCGCGCTCGACCCATTCGGATTCGCGCCCGTCCTTCGACATGACGACGATCATCGCGCCGCAGCCGGTCACCGCTTTCTCGATCTCGCGCATCCAGGTCGAGCCGTCGGGAATATCCTCGACATCGACCCAGCAGCGAAAGCCCGCGTCGTGCAGGCGCGCCGCCATCCGCGCCGTGAAGTCGCGGTCTTTGGAGCTGTGGCTCATGAAAATATAGGGTGCGGTCATCGACAGCTTTCGTGAAATGCGGGCAGGTTATGCTTATTATTGTACCCGAAACGGGTCAGGCTGCTGGCGAGTGGGGGCGGACATGGGCGAACTGAAACTGATCATCCAGCCGGATGCAGACGAGGTGGAAACCGCCGAGGTGCTGGTGGATGGGCGCGTCGGCGGTAGGGCGTATCGCTTCCTGCTGGATACGGGGGCAGCGCGCACCAATCTGCTGTGGGACGACTACACCGCCGCGTTCGAGCGCAGCGGCACGAACGCCTCGTCGGGGGTGTTCGCGCCGGCAACCGACGACCTGATCACCGTGCCGAGTATCGAAGTCGGCTCGATTGCGCGGCGCGACTTCACCGTTGCCCGCTCCGCCGACCGCCAGCCGGGCGTTCGCAATCTGATCGGCATGGATTTGCTCAAGGACTACCGCCTCCACTTCCTGTTCGACCGGAACCGCGTGCTGGTCAACCCCGAAGATGCGGGCGAGACCGGTTACCGCTGGCAGGATGTGCGCTTCGACAGCCGGTTTCATCCCTACGTGGACGTTTCGTTGGGCGCGGCGGTGGCGCGCGCTGTCTGGGATACCGGGGCGAGCATCACGGTTGTGGACACCAATTTCATCGAGCGGCATCCCGCGTACTTTCAGGCGGCGGGGCAGTCCACCGGCACCGATTCGACCGGGGCGCAGGTGGAAACGCCGATGTTCGTCATGGCGGCGACCGTCATCGGCGGCTGCGCGTTTCCCCCGCGCCGGGTGGCGGGCGTCGATCTGTCGCCGGTGAACGGCAGCCTCGAAATCCCGATGGACTTGATCCTCGGCTACAGCACCATCTATAAGGCGAACTGGCTGTTCGATTTCCCACGCCGGCGCTGGGCGATCACAAAACAGCCGGGCGACAGGTGAACCCCGCGCCCGGCTTGAAAACGACATTCAGCCGATTTTGCTGGTGATGATCAGCGTGCTGTTTAGTGGGCGGCGGCGACCTCGAAGCCGAAGTAGCGCCCCATGAACACGTCCATTTCGTAGTCGAGCAGGAACAGCGTCGCGTCGCTGGGCAGATAATGCTTCATCGCCGCGATGATCTTCTCCTGCGACTCGCGGCTGACCGGGGCGGATTTATCTTCCAGCGCCTGCATGGCGGTGACGAACGTCTGAATGTAGCCGCGCTGCCACTGGATCGCTTCCAGTGTCGAAGGCGTTGAGCCATGCCCGACGTACAGCAGCGTGTCGCAGTTGGCGAAATCCCGCTCCAGCCGGTCGAGAATACGCAGCCATTCGCTGGTATGTCCATCGCGGAAGAAGCAGTGCGTCCGGTTGGCGACGGCATCGCCGACGAAGGCGGCGCGGACGCCGTCTTTGGTGAACGACCACATCCCATCGCTGTCGGACTCGCCGGGTCCGAGGTCGGTGAAGGTGAATTCGATGCCGCCGAAGGTGAACCGATCCCCATCCTTGACCATATCGGTCGGGAACGCCCGCTCGTTCGGGTAGTCGTCCCCCAGATACATCTTCGCCGTCGGCGACTTGACGATGTCTTCGGCGCGGGCGAATTCGAGGCAGCCCCACGATGCCAGGCAGGGCAAATCGTCGAACTTCACCAGCCCGGTATAGTGGTCGGGGTGTCCGTGCGTCAGCAGCACCGCCTCGATGGGCTTGCCCGTCGAATCGGCGAGGCGGCGGACATCGGCGGCGCTGGACAGCGCCAGCGTGGTGTCGATGACGACGACCGAGTTTTCCATTTCGACCACGTAAGCGTGGACATGGTCGCGCGGGAGAAACATGAATTTGCCGGTGACCGTGTGGATTTTTGGAAAGTCGCTCATGTTGCGCTCCACAAAACGATAAAGACCTTCTCTACAGTGTAAGGGGGGAGAAGAGGGGCAATAAGTGTTGTTCGACGCTGGAATTGATGACAAAAGACACTGCCGCATCAAGTCATGCATGGGGGCGCGGGTCGCGCGGTCGTGAATTCGGTGCGGAAATTGAGAAATTGATGACATACGTTCGCCTGTTAACAGAACATTTATTCTATACTGGATGTATCGTTTACATTTTTTGGCACCTGCATTCGTCGGTTTGTATTGGGAAAGGCTATCGTCATGGGCGAGGCGGAAAAAACCGTGTTCGTGAGCTATCGCCGCAGCGTGAGCCGGCATCTGGCGCGCTCAATCGCCGTTGACCTGCGCGCGCACGGCTACGACGTATTTTTTGATGTGGATACGGTCGACAGCGGCGAGTTCGACCAGATCGTGCTTCAGCAGATCGCGCTGCGGCGGCATTTCGTGCTGGTGCTTTCGCGCGGGGCGTTGGAACGCTGCGCCGACGCCGACGACTGGCTGCGCCGTGAAATCGAAGCGGCGCTGAGCCTGAAGCGCAATATCGTGCCCGTGTTCGAGGCGAATTTCAGCTTCAGCCACGAGGCGAAGCACCTGCCGGAATCGCTGCGCGACCTGCCGCGCTTTAACGGCGTGCCGATTTACCACTATTATTTCGACGCGGCGATGGAGACGCTGCGCACGCGCTTTCTGAAGACGCCGCAGACCGAGCCTGAGGGGTAATAGCATGATGAGGCGAGCAATCGTGGGGCGAGGCACGCCTCGCCCCAAAGTGTGGTTACGCAGTGGTGATCGTTGCTTAGGCGCTGGGCAGCCGTGCCGCGCTCGCCCGGATGGTGATCACGCCGGGCTGGTGGGTCGCCTTGACGTACAGCGCTGCCTGCCCGCCGACCAGCGCGAACGGGTTGTCGCCGATGAGTTCGCCGGGGCCGTCGATCTCGAAGGTGACGATGCTGTGGGCGTGGGGCAGCCGGTTGCCGTAGCGGTCGGTGACCTTGAAGACCAGCCGCGTTATATCCGCGCCGTCGGCGACGAGCCGCGTATCGTCGGGCATGAGCAGCAGCCGCTTCGGCACGCCGTCGGCTTCGATGCGCTGTTCGGCGGCGGGCTGACCATTCCGGTAGCCAACCACGCGCAGCTCGCGGTAGTTCCTGCCGCTCAGCGATCCCAGCGTCATGCCGGCGACGACGAACGGTGGGTGCGACAGGTTCGGGAAATTCGCGCGGTCAGGCTGGAAGCGCCCGAAGCTGTCGTCGCCGACAAAAACCTCGATCTCGTCGCAGTTGCTGAAGATGGTCAGCGGGTCGTTGCCGCCGCCGCTGCGGTCGCCGGGTGTCCAGAAGCTGGCGATGCGCACGACCGGCGGGTTGTCCGCCTGCGTCTCGTAGAAATAGGCGGCGAACTTGGGCAGCCGGAAAATATCCATCACGCCGTGATAGCAGATGCGGTCGCCAGAGCCGAATTCGCGGTGGGTGTTGTAGTCGAAGGCGCACCAGCCAATCGCCCCGGTGACGTTGCCCATCCCAAGCTGCTTGTCCTGAATGCGGGCGTGGCGCACGGCATGTTCGATCTGTCGCTCCTCCTGATCGAAGGTCTTGGTCGAGAACATGTGCCCGCTGAATTCGGTGACCAGGTGCGGCGTGTGCAGCGGCTCGACAATCGTGTTCGAGAAGTCGTTGTAGGTGAACACGTCTTCGAGGAACTGGCTCTCCTGAAAGAAGCGCACGCCGCCAGTCTGCCGGGTTGGGTCGAGGTCGTGGGCGAGCCTGTTGGTCGCCTTGTAGAAAGCCTCGTCGTCCCACGATTCGTTGATGCGCACGCCCCACAGCACAATTGACGGGTGGTTGCGGTCGCGGGTGATCATCGATTCCACGTCGCGCAGGCTGAGCGCCTTCCAGTCGGCATCGCCGATGAACTGCCAGCCGGGGATTTCCTCGAATACCAGCAAGCCGATCTCGTCGCAGCGCTCCAGAAAGTGCGGCGACTGCGGGTAATGCGACGTGCGCACGATGTTGCAGCCCAGCTCGTATTTCAGGATGTCGGCATCCCGACGCTGTAAGCGTTCGGGCGCTGCCGCGCCGATATACGGATACGTTTGGTGGCGATCCAGACCGATCAGCTTGACGCGCTCGCCGTTCAGGTAAAAGCCGTCGTCCTTGAACACGGCTTCGCGGAAGCCGAAACTCACTTCCTGCTGATCGAGCATCTGGCTGGGGTCAAGCTGCCAGCGCTGCCCGGTTTCTGACGGTGTATCGATGTGTCGCTCGTAGTCGAGCAGCAGCACGTCAACGACGTACCGGATCGGATTGTCCGGCGACCACAACTCGACCGGGGACACGCCCTGCGCACTCGCGCGCAGCCGTTCGGCGGTCAGGGTTGTCCGAAACAGATGCTCCTCGTTGGGCGGAATCGTGACGATTGCGGTATTGAACGGCAGCGCTTGATCGCCCAGGTCTCGGAGTACCGGGCTGGGAAATACGCGGCGCGGGCGACTGTCGAGGTTGCGCACCAGCACGTCACATTCGACGCTGCTGTTGTCGGTCAGCACGTCTTTCGTCCGCACGAACACGTCGGCGATATGCACCGGCTCGACGTAGCGCAGCTTCACGTCACGGTAGACGCCGCCGAAAGTCAGGTAATCGACCACGTAGCCGTAGGGTGGGATGTCCGGGCGCTCGGTCGAATCGAGCCGCACCTGGAGCACGTTCTCGCCGTCGCGCAGGTAGTCGGTCAGGTCGAACGAGAACGGCACGTAGCCGCCGTCGTGTTCGTCGAACGTGTGTCCGTTGATCGAGACGGTCGCCGCGATCATCGCGCCGTCGAAATCGACGTACAGCCGCCGCCCGTTCAGCGGCTCCGGCAGCGTGAAGCGCTTGCGGTAGGTCGAGACGAACTGATATTCGAGGTTGTCGAAATTGTGGTAGGGCAGCACGATATTGGTGTGCGGCAGCGTCACCGGCTCAAACTGCGAGTCGGGCGCGCTGGCGGGCGCGTCTGCCGGGGTGTACAGCCAGTTGTCGTTGAAGGGATGGACGGAGCGCATGATTGAGTGCTTTCAGTATATAAAGATCAAAAATAGGAGGTCTAGATATCTCGCATGAACCACGCCGCGCCGCGCGGCTCAAGCCACGCGACCAGCGCGTCGTCGCGCGCTTCGATGGCGTTGCCGCCGCCGAGCGCGTCGCGCCACGTGCCAAGCGGTGATTCGCCGCCCAGGTGCGGCAGCGTGATTTCGGCGGTTTCGTCGCTGGCGTTGAAGGCGCAGTAAACCATCTCGCCCTCGAACGATCGCTTGAAGGCGTAGACCTTCTGCGCATCGTCGATCACGACCGCTTCGACCTCGCCCAGCCGCAGCGCCGGCGAGCCGCGCCGGAGGTGGATCGCGTGTTTGAAGCTGTCGATCAGCGTCCCATCGAGCGAATCCCAGGGCATCGTCCGGCGACCATCCTCGGCGAAATCGCCTTCCAGCCCGGTTTCGCCGCCGTAGTAGATCATCGGCGCGCCGGGGTAGCTCAACTGGAATGCCAGCACCTGCGCCACTCGTTTGAGTTCGCCGTTGCAGGCGGTCAGGATGCGCCCGGTGTCGTGCGAATCGACCAGATTCATCTGCGCCTTGACGGCGGGCGGCGGCGTGTCGCGCAGCCAGGTCGCAAGGCGGTCGTCCAGTTCGGTCGGCGTCAGGTCGTCGGTCGCCAGGAAGCCGCGAACCGCCCAGGCGAAGCGGTAGTTCATGGTGGCGTTGAAGGTGTCGCCGAGCAGATAGTGGGTCGAATCCGTCCATAGTTCCGAGACGGAGTACGCGCCCGGCTGTACCCGGTCGATGCACTTGCGGAAGCGCCGCCAGAACTCGTCAGTGTTGTCGAAGGCGACATCGCAGCGCCAGCCGTCGATGCCTTTGCGCAGCCAGTGGGCGGTGACGCCCTTCTCGCCGAGAAAGTAATCTTCCATTTCCGGGCATTCGACAAATTCGGGCATGAAGCCCAAGCCATACCAGCCGCGATATTTCCGGGGCCATTCCTGAAAGTCGAACCAGCGATAGTAGGGCGACTGGCGCGAGTGGTACGCGCCGTTCCCGAATTTATTGGTGATGTCGAAGTAGATGCTGTCCGACGAGCAGTGATTGAACACGGCGTCGAGCACGATCTTCATCCCGCGCGCGTGCGCCTGTTCGAGCATCTCGTCGAAATCGGCTTCCGTACCCAGCATTGGGTCGATCCTGAAATAGTCGATGGCGTCGTAGCGGTGGTTGGTTGGCGCGTCGAAGATCGGCGTGAAGTAAATCGTGTCGATGCCGAGGTCGGCGACGTAATCGAGGTGGTCGATCACGCCGCGCAGGTCGCCGCCGTAAAAATCGCGCCCCAGCGGGGGATATTCCGGGCGCTCGCCCCAGCGCCGAAGCTGCGGCTCGTGCCCGTAGACGCCTTTCATCCGGTGGTCGTTGGCTGGATCGCCATTGGCGAAGCGATCCGGGAATATCTGGTAGATGACCATGCCTTGCGTCCAGTCGGCGGGCATCCGCGCCGGGTCGTAGACGGCGATCCTGAACGGCATCTGCGTCCATTCATGGTAGATCGCCGTGTTCTGTCCCTCCACCTGCCGGATTTCCAGCAGCGGCGGGTGCGGCGTAGCGTCGGGATCGTCGCTGCGGAAGGCGAAGGTGTAGGCGAGGATCGTCGGCTCCAGCGGCATTTGCAGCGATGCCGACCACCTACCTTCGGTGTCGGTCTGGGCGAGGAAGAAGTGCCAGCCCATGTTTTCGCGCCGGGTGTCGTTGACGAAGATTTCCGGCTGAAGCGCCGACTCTTCGACGACGATCTCGACGGTCGCGCCGAGCGGCTGTGCGCCGGGTGGCAGATGGAACGCCCCTTCCGGGCGCAGCCGCCGCGCGGCTTGATAGCTGATGGATGCGGTCATGCTTGCTCTCTAAAACATGCCTTCAGATATTGTGGACGTGACCTTGCTTTGAAACCTGCTCCTGCCGTAGTTGTCCGGCAGAGTCAGGCTACCACCGCCGCCCCGTCCGTCGCTTTACACACGTATACCGCCGGCGTCCGCCCGGTCTTGTGCTGGTAGCACTCCGCCACCGAAACGGCGAACGCGGCGGCTTCGTCGGCGCGGACGAGGGCGATGGCGCACCCGGCGAAGCCGCCGCCGGTCATGCGCGCGCCGTAGCAGGCTTGGTGCGCCTGCGCGCAGTCCACGAAGGCGTTGAGCGCGTCGCCGGAAATCTCGAAGTCGTCGCGCATACTGACGTGGCTCTCGTTCATCAGCCTGCCGAGCGTCACGGCGTCGCCGGCGCGCATGGCGGCGGCGGCATCCAGCGTGCGCTGGTTCTCGCTGATGACGTGCCGCGCCCGGCGGTAAACCACGTCTTCCAGCATGTCCTTAACCGCCTCAAGCTGGGGCAGCGTCACGTCGCGCAGCGCCGGGACATTGAAGAAATGGGCGGCGGTTTCACACTGCTCGCGCCGCTTGCCGTACTCGGACGTGACCAGCTCGCGGCGCGTCATGGTGTCGAGGATGACGACCGCGCTTCCGGGCGGGAAAGGCACGGGGTCGAGGCGCAGCCAGCGGCAGTCGATCAGCACAGCGTGGTCGGCAACGCCCGTCGCCGAGATCATCTGATCCATGATGCCGGTTTTGACGCCGATCCACTGGTTTTCGACGCGCTGGCACAGCTTCGCCATCTCCGGCGCGTCCCAATCGATGCCCGCCACCGCGCAGAAGGTACGCGCCGCCGCCAGCTCGATGGCTGCCGACGACGACAAGCCCGCGCCGATCGGCACGTCCCCGGCGATCACGCCGTTCCAGCCGCGCAGGTCGTGCCCGACTTCCTGCAGCGCCCAGGCGACGCCCTGCACGTATTCGACCCACAGATTCTCGCGCTTGACGATCTCCATCAGCGAGATATCGGCGACCTGATCGAAGTCGACCGAGTAGAGCGTGACGTAATCATCCTCGCGCGGGCGCGCCGCGATCCACACGGCGCGGTCGATTGCCAGCGGCAGCACGAAGCCGTCGTTGTAGTCGGTATGCTCGCCGATCAGATTCACACGCCCCGGCGCGCGCACGATCAACGTCGGCGCTTCTCCGAAGCGGCGCTGGAATTCGTCCACCACCTGCTGCTGCAACGTCATGAAAAGCTCCTTAGTGCCGAGTGCTGAGCGATGAGTACTGAGTCAAAAACAAGCGTGTTCAGTGTTTAACTCAGTACTCAGTACTTGTCACTCAGCACTGTCTTTGTAGTGTTTCTCCGGCAGGGAGCGCAGGCGCTCGGCGGCTTGCTCCGCCGTCAGGTCGCGCTGGGCTTCTGCCAGCAGTTCGTAACCGACCATGAACTTGCGCACCGTCGCCGAACGCAGCAGCGGCGGGTAAAAATGCGCGTGCAACTGCCAGTGATCGAGATCGCTGTCGAGCCAGTCCCCGGTGGGCGCGCCGTGCCAGCCCATCGAATACGGGAAGGAGATCTCGAACAGGTTATCATATTTCGTCAGCAGCCGCTTCAGGATGTCTGCCAGCGCATCGCGCTGCGGATTGTCCAGCAGCGGCAGCCGCAGGACGTGGCGGCGCGGCATCAGCAGCGTCTCGAACGGCCAGATCGCCCAGTAGGGCACAACCGCGATCCACTCGTCGTTTTCGACGACGACGCGCTCCCCGCGTTCGCTCTCCAGCTTCGCGTAGTCCACCAGCAGCGGCGAATCGTGCTGCTCGGTGTATGTCCGTTGGCGCGCATCTTCTTTCGCCGGGTCGTTGGGCAGGAAATTCCCCGCCCAGATTTGCCCGTGCGGGTGCGGGTTGGACGCCCCCATCGCTGCGCCCTTGTTTTCGAACACCTGCACCCAGCGATACGTCGTGCCCAGATCGGTCACCTGTTCGCCCCACACGTCGACCACGCGGCGGATATCCGGCAGCGACATTTCCGGCAGCGTCAGGTCGTGGCGCGGCGAAAAACACACGACGCGGCACGTCCCGCGTGCGCTGCTCGCTTCCAGCAGTGGGTGGCTGGCGACCGCGTCCGGCGTTTCCGGCAGCAGGGCGGCGAAATCGTTGGTGAACACGAACGTGCTGGTGTACGGCGGGTTATGCTCGCCGCCGGCGCGTTCGTTGCCGGGGCACAGGTAGCAGTTCGGGTCGTGGGTCGGGCGGTTTTCCGGCGGGAGCTTCTCGACCTGCCCCAGCCACGGGCGCTTAGTGCGGTGGGGCGAGACCAGTACCCATTCGCCGGTGAGCGGATTGAGCCGCTGGTGTGGATGCTCGGTAGGATCGAACGACATGAGGCACGCTTTCGTGATACCTGCGCAACGCGGCTATTTTAGCGGCATTTGTGTGGAAATCCAGCAAGAGCGCGGTCACTATACAGGGTCATCGCATCAAATTTCACACAGGGTTTCCAATGGTTCACAACGCTCTTGTAGGGGCGAACCCACGTGTTCGCCCGCTGGGGCAGACACACAGGTCTGCCCCTACAAAACACCTATGACCC
>JADLHH010000466.1 GCA_020848855.1 Anaerolineae bacterium
GCTGGGGCTTGAAGCCGGGGCACACCCGCGCGCAAATCCTGTACTATATCGCCGAGAACCTGAACGCCCGCGCCGACGAGTTCGCCCGGCGGATCGTCAGCATGACCGGCGCGAAGCTCAAGGACGCGCAGGCGGAAGTCGAAGCGTCGGTCGAGCGGCTGTTCATCTACGCCGCCTACTGCGACAAGTTCGGCGGCGAAATTCAGGAGACGCCGATGCGCGGCACGACCTTCGGCTTGCATGAACCCATCGGCGTGATCGGCATCGCCTGCCCGGACGACGCGCCGCTGCTGGGCTTCGTGTCGCTGGTCGCCCCGGCGGTCGCGCGCGGCAATACCGTCGTCATCATCCCGTCGGAGCGCTATCCGCTGAGCGCGACCGACTTCTATCAGGTGCTGGAAACGTCGGACGTTCCGGCGGGCGTGATCAACATCGTCACCGGCGCGCGCGATGCGCTGGTCAAGACGCTGGCGGATCACGACAACGTCGATGCGGTGTGGTACTTCGGCACGGCGGCGGGCAGCGCGCTGGTCGAGAAGCTGTCGGCGGGCAACATGAAGCGGACGTGGGTCGATTACGGCATCGCGCGCGACTGGTTCGACGCCGAGCAGGGCGCGGGCGAGGATTTCCTGTACGAAGCGACGCAGGTCAAGAACGTGTGGGTGCCGACGGGCGAATAACCCGCGTGGTGATGTAGGGGCGCACGGCTGTGCGCCCAACTGAGTGCCGGACGGAGACGCCCGGCACTTTTGTTGATGTAGAATAGACTAATCGGCATGTGAAGGGCACTCTGATGCCGCAGACCATCCACTACATTGATGAGCTTGTCTCCGACCCGAACATCCACAATGGGCAGCCAAT
This sequence comes from Anaerolineae bacterium, assembly GCA_020848855.1. The sequence continues at coordinate 862 of JADLHH010000466.1, forward strand.
CAGCAAGAATTCGCAAGTCAGAGTGATCGACGTGGTTCGGGCATACGTTCCTGAAGACAACGAATCGGCTGGAACAATCGCCGCCAGGCTTGGCGTACATATCGGGCAAATTTACGCGGCATTGACGTGGTATCACATGCACAAATCCGACTTTGACGACCAGATTCAGCGCGAGGACGCAGCAGCGGAGTCAGAATAATCACCATCGCGCCACCAGTGAAATTCGTATAAATTCCCCGGCGCGCAGCCACCGTGCCTTGTGAAATTCGACGCAAGCAGCCCGAATAATCCTATAATCAGGGAAAGGAGATAGTGCTTGATGTAAATTAAGGAGTCTTACGGTGTCCCCCTTCCGTCCTCGTTTTACTCGTCTGCTTCTCGCGTTGTTCTTTGTCGTGGCGCTCGGCGCCGTCTTTCCCAGTCAAGCCCAATCGACCCCATTGACCCAGGTCGCCCGCACGCTCGACGGGCAGATCTCGATCCGGCTGCCGCAGGGCTGGCAGTCGCGCGACGCGGCGGCGTCCATCCTCACGTCCGTGCTGACCTTCGGCGACACCGCCGATTCGCTGCAGGCGATTGTCGATTCGCTGCGCGGCTCGGCGTCCAGCACCGGCGTGGGCATGAACGGCGCGATTGGCATCATCAGCCCGCAGTTGATCGCCGGTCTGCCTACCGACCTGGCGATCTCCACCATGCTCAACGCCATGATTTCCGACGCCCAGCTTGCCGGCGCACGGGTGATCGAGCAGCAGTCGATCCTGATCGGCGGTTTGTATCCCGGATCGGTTGCCGTCGTCAGCGTGTCGGGGACGGCGAAAGGCATCATCGGCGTGTTCCAGGCGGGCGCGAACATCGTCGAATTCCAGATGGGCGCTGCGCCGGAGCGCAATTTCGACGCCAACCGTCAGATGTTCATCGACATGATGAATTCGATTCGCCTGCCCGCCGAAACCGGCTCCCCCCTGCCGCCGACCGCCGCCATCGCCACTGCCATCCCGGTACCGATCAACCCGGTGGATATCCAGGGGGCGGTAGTCGCCAGCGCCAGGGGAATGTTCTCGTTCCTGCTGCCCGAAGGCTGGTCGCATCAGGCGCTCACGGTGGCTGGGTTCAGCGACGTGACGGCACTCGGCAGCGGTACGACGGCGATGAACACCATCGTCAGCCTGATCATCAACCAGCAGGAGCCAGATGCCTTCGAGGGCGTCGCCGGGCTGATCGGCGTAGTCGATTTGACGCAGCTCCAGGGGCAGTCGCTCGATTCGCTGGTGACGCCGCTCATGCAGGAGATGATCACCAGCATTCAGTCGCCCGGCGTTCAGGTCACCCAGCCGCCGCAGGCGCATACCTTCGGCAGCCAGTACACGGGCGAACTGGCGGTGACGAACATCGGCTTCATCGCTGTGATGCGCTCCGACCAGCAGGTGTTGGTGGCGCTGATGCTCAGCAGTGATGTCGATGCCGACAGCAGCGTGATCAACGCCATGCTGGAGAGCATCCGCATACCGGCAGCAGCCGGCGAGCAGCCGGTGATTTTGCCGACGCAGCCTGTGCCCGTGAATGAGACGGCGATTGTTCGCAGCGGCGACCTGCGCGTCTCGCTCCGCATTCCGCGCGGCTGGACGCTGCTCGACCATATGGCGGACGCCAATATTCTGGCGTTCGGCGACAGCGCCGACGCCGCGCAGTCGCGCCTGTTCTCGGCGAAGCCCGATCTGGCGACCGAAGCGCCGATCACCGGTAACGGCGGGCTGATCATTCTGTACCCGATGTCACAGTTCGGCATCGACCCCGCCAACCCCGATCTCACGGCGCTGATGACGCGGGCGCTGGGCAACCTGGCGGGCTACACGGTCGAGCAGGCAGCAGCGCCGCTGGCAGGCATCCCGAATGCGCTGTACGCGGTCATCAGCGGCACGGAGCATGGCTATCTGGCGCTGCTGCCGTTCGACGACCAGATCGCCTACGTGACGGCGACGGGGACGCAAAACACGTTCGCCGCCAGTGCCGACCTGCTGCTCGCCATCGTGGAATCGGTGCGTGTGCCCGCCGAGCTTGAGCCGACGCCGGCGCCGACCGCTGCCGGTCTGGGCGGGTTAGGCGGACTGGGCGAAGCCGAGGCGACGCCCGAAGCGACCGCCGCCGGTCTCAGCGGGTTGTAAGGCGCTTCTAATCGCAATAAATGATGGTGATTATCCCTTGATGGTAGGGGCACGACATGTCGTGCCCCTACGTTGCCTACCACGAAGCTACAATCGCCTAAATAATCGAGATGTCGTGCGCGGCGATTTGGCGCGCACGACGGATTTTCCTTAAAATATAGAGCTACCCGCAAGCTTGATTTTCTGGCGAGTCTCTGCGACATGGGTGATCACGTCTTCATATCCTATTCCCACAAGAACAGCGAATTTGCCGGCATCCTCAAGGAACGGCTCGTCGCTGCCGGTATCGACCCGCGCATCGACACCGACTTCCTGAAGGGCGGGGCGGTGTGGCATCAGGAGATTGACGACCAGATTCGCACCGCCAGCGTCGTGCTGCTGATCCTGTCGCCGGACTCGTTCGAGTCGAAGTACGTCACCTATGAATGGGCATTCGCGCTCGGCAACGGCGTCCCGGTCATTCCGCTGATGATCGAAAAGACCGAGCTGCACCCGCGTCTCAGGATGATCCAGTACATCGACTTCGCCAACCGCTGGAAGATCGATGAGCCGATTCGCCAGTTGATCGAGGCGATTCAGGATGTTCGGGCGACGCGCGCCGCCGCCGCTGCGCCCCGCATCATCGCGCCCGGTTCCGAGATCATGCTGCTGATGGATCGTGGGCGCGACGAGTATCGCAAGAAGAACTACCCGCGCTCGGTCGAGATTTACCAGCAGGCGTTGAACAGCGCCGGGGACGACATCAAGGCTGAACTCTCCGCGCAGATGGCATACGTCCTGTGCAAGAATGGCGATCTCGAACGTGCCGAGGAACTGCTCGCTCAGGCGCTCCAGCCGCCGCGTGAATTTCCCAATGGGCTGGCGACGCGTGGGCTGGTCTACAGCTTGAAGGCGCGCCGGCTGGAAGACGAGCTGAAAAGCCGGGCGCTGCTCAGCGCAGCCCAGAGCGCGCTCGAAACCGCGCTCAGCCAGCAGTCCAACCTGCTCGACATGGACGACGAAGCCTGGTATGGGACACTTGGCGGCGTGTACAAGCGGAGCGGCAACTACCGCGCCGCCATCGACGCTTACGAGCGCGCCCGCGAGGTGACCCCCAACGCATCCTACCCGCTCAGCAATCTGGCGCAGCTTTACCTGCTCGACCGGCAGATCGACAAGGCGAAAAGCACCTACAGGATTGTCGAGCGGCTGGCGCAGAAACGTGTGGACGACAATTTCCTCGATTACTGGGCGTACAACGACCTGATCGCGGCGGAGACGGCGCTCGGCAAGTACGACGAAGCCGACGCGCACCTGACGGACTTCCTCGGCACGCTGCGTCCGAGCGTCGCGGCGCGAGCGCTGGGCAGCCTGCTGGAAACCCTCAACGCGCTGGCGGCGGCGGTTCCAGAGGACGAAGCGGCGCAGGTCAAGCCGATTGTCGAGCGCGCGCAAATTCAACTGGATGTCGCGTCCGGTTAACGCTTAACCCAACCGGCGTCTCTCCGTTATAATCCTTCCCCATGCAGCCAACCGATCCCAACACCTTCGCGCCCGACCTGCTGGCGTGGTACGACCATCTCGGCGTCGAAATGCCCTGGCGCGGCGTCGATGACCCCTACCGCGTCTGGCTCTCGGAGATCATGCTCCAGCAGACCCAGATCGAGACCGTCAAGCCCTACTACGAGCGCTTCCTGAGCGCCTATCCTACCGTCGAGGCGCTCGCCGCCGCGCCGCTGGACGACGTGCTCAAGCGCTGGGAGGGCTTGGGCTACTACAGCCGCGCCCGCAACCTGCACCGCGCCGCTAATCTAATCGCCGCGCACGGCTTCCCGCAGACGGTCGAGGGGCTGATGGCGCTCCCCGGCATCGGGCGCTACACCGCCGGCGCGATTGCCAGCATCGCCTTCGGCGCGCGCGCCCCGGTGCTCGATGGCAACGTGATCCGCGTGTTTGCCCGCCTGCTTGATCTGCCGGATGATGTGACCCTGCCCGCGACTCGTTCGGCGCTCTGGCTGATCGCCGAGCGCTGGCTGCCGGATGCACGTACCGGCGATTACAATCCGGCGTTAATGGATTTGGGACGGCTGATCTGCAAGCCGCGCGCGCCGCTGTGCGCCAACTGCCCGATCCGCGACCACTGCGCCGCCTATGCCAGCGGCACGCAGGACGCGCGCCCGGTCAAGGCTGCCAAAGCCGAGACGCCGCACTACGATGTGACCGCCGGGATCGTCTGGAACGCGCGCGGCGAGGTGCTGATCGCGCAGCGCCCGCTCGATGGGCTGCTCGGCGGGCTGTGGGAGTTCCCCGGCGGCAAGCGCGAAAATGGCGAATCGCTGCCGGACTGCCTGAAGCGCGAATTACGCGAAGAACTGGGCATCGAGGTCGAAGTCGGGGAGCTGTTCACGAAGGTGCGGCACGGCTTCACCCACTTCAAAATCACGCTGCACGCCTTCACCTGCCGCTACGCGAGCGAGAGCGAGCCACAGGCGCTCGGTGTGCGTGCGTGGGCATGGATCACGCCCGACCAGCTCGACGCCTACAGCTTCGGCAAAGCGGATCGTCAAGTGATCGCCGAACTCAGGAATCGCGGCGGGATGCTGCTCTGAGCGAGGATTTCGTGAGGGTCTTTCGGCTGTATCTGACAGCGTTTTTCTGTAGATTTCTCAGATGCGACTGCAAATCTCTCGGTTTGGTGGCTGATACGATGCGTTTCCCAGCATCCAGTAACTCGACACCGACGACGTTACCTTCGGTGTCGTAATCGACAATCAGTCCCGGCTGTTCCTCGTCACTTTCCTCGATAGGAATGTCTTTGAATATCATGCGCAGGATATCCGCTTGAGCGTCATATTCCAGGGTCATTCGTCACTCCAATACTTGCTCACTTTGCTCGTGCGGTAGACGGTTACAACTACATGTACTGTTTTAGGTCTACCCCGCTTTGCCGAACCGCTTGCGCAGCCAGCCGATAATCCCAAACGCCAGCGGGATAACGCCCAGCACCGTCAGGATGAGGATCGCCGGCGTCTCTCCGAAAATGCGGATCATCACCACCGGGATCAACTGAAAGATGCTGGGGTTCTGCCCGGCGGTAGCGAACGTGATCGGGTCGAGCCACGTCCACAATGCGAAAAACAGGATACCCGCGCCGACGATGATCCAGATCACCGGGTCGATGGGCTTGGCGGCGTTGGCGGCAGCTTCCGCCTGACGTTCGGCTTCGCGCTCGGCTTTGGTCTTGCGCTTGCGTTTCGGTTTCGGGGTGAGTTCGGGATCGGCGGTCATGGCTCTCCTCGGTCAAATCGCTCGCTCACGGTACAATTACGTCAGTATATGATGATTTTGCTTCGGCGTGATCGGCACAGTTATGGAAACCGATGTACTGGTGATCGGCGGGGGAGCGACGGGCGGCGGCATCGCCTGGGATCTGGCGCTGCGCGGCGTGCGCGTCGTCCTCGCCGAGATGGGCGACCTCGCCACCGGCACGAGCGGGCGCTATCATGGGCTGCTCCACTCCGGCGGGCGCTACGCGGTGCGCGATTCGGAAAGCGCGCGCGAGTGCATCGACGAAAACCGCATCGTTCGCAAAATCGCGCCCGAAGCGATTGAGGATACCAGCGGCTTTTTCGTGCTGTGTCCCGGCGATGACGAAGCCTACGTCGATCAGTGGCTCGCGGGCTGCGCAGCGGTCGGCATCGAAACGCGCGCCGTCCCGCTCGCCGAGGCGCTCCGGCGCGAGCGCGCGCTTAACCCGGAGCTTCGCGCCGTCTACGAAGTGCCGGATGCCACCTGCGACTCGTGGGACTTGCTCCACGCGCTCAAAAAAGGCGCGGAAGCCACCGGGCGCGCGTCGTTCCTGACCTATCACCGCGTCGAAGCGTTTCACAAGGATGGGGATCGCATCACCGGCGCGCGGCTGCGCGACCTGCGCTCCGGCGAAACGCTCGACGTGACGTGCGCCTGCGTCGTCAACGCGGCGGGTCCCTGGGCGGCGCAGATCGGCGCGCTGGCGGGCGTGTCGTTCGGGATGCGCCTCAGCCGGGGCGCGATGCTCGCCTGCAACATCCGCTGGGTGAACACCGTCATCAACAAGCTGCGCGCGCCCGGCGACGGCGACATCTTCGTCCCGGTTGGCACGGTCAGCGTGATCGGCACGACTTCGGTGCCAACCGACGACCCCGGCGATACCCGCGTCGAATCGTGGGAAGTCGCGCGGATTCTGGACGAAGCCGAAGCGATGACGCCGGGCATCAGCCGGGCGCGCATTTTGCGGGCGTGGGGCGGCGTGCGCCCGCTTTACGATCCCGGCAGCGGCGGACGTGACGCCAGGCGCACCTTCACGGTGCTGGATCACGCTTCGCATGATGTCGCGCCCGACGGCATCGAGGGATTCGTCAGCGTGCTCGGCGGCAAGCTGACCACGTTTCGGCTGATGGCGGAGAAGGTCAGCGACGCCGTGTGCGCGAAACTGGGCGTGACCACTCCCTGCGCAACGGCGACCACCGTCCTGCCGCCTGTCCACGAGCCGAAACAGAAGCTCCACCACCTGCGCGACCGCCTCGGCGCGCTGGAGCATGGCGAAAAGCCCGGCGAGCTGATCTGCGAGTGCGAGATTGTCACGCGCGGGCAGATCGTTGATGCGCTCAGGGCGGGCGAATCCGAACAGGGTTCGGACGTGGTCGAACTCAACGACCTGCGCCGCGATCTGCGGCTGGGCATGGGACCGTGTCAGGGCGGGTTCTGCGCTTTCCGGGCGGCGGGCGTGCGCCACGAATTTCTGCACGATACCCCCAGCCACACCACCACACTGCTGAGCGAGTTTGTCGAGCGGCGCTTTGGTGGCACGAAGCCGCTGCTGTGGGGGCACAATCTGCGGCAGGCGCTGCTTGCCGAGCACATCTACGGGCGCATCTTGGGTTTATATAGGACGAACACTGCTCATACAGCGCCGGAAATATCGAATGTGAATGTAGGGGCGCACCCACGTGTGCGCCCCAAACAGGGCAGACACACGGGTCTGCCCCTACAACCACGCATTGTGATCGTCGGCGCGGGGCTGGCGGGCTTGATGGCGGCGCTGGTCGCGCTCGATGCCGGCGCGAAAGTCGAGGTTGTCGCGCAGGGGCAGGGCGCGCTGACGCTGCACCCCGGCTGGATCGAGACCGGCGACGTGGATGCGCTCGCGCGTCAGCCCGATCACCCGTATGCCCGCGCGGCTGGCGCGCTGAAAACCGGGCTGGCGCTGCTCGATTCCGTCGTGGGGATTCAC
>JADLHH010000467.1 GCA_020848855.1 Anaerolineae bacterium
ACCAGCAGCAAGCCGGGGAACGCCATCATCAGGTCGATCAGGCGCATGATGATTTCGTCCAGCCTGCCGCCGTAGTACCCCGCGACGATCCCCAGCAGCACACCCAGAAGACTGGAGCCGATGACGACGGTAGCGGAGATAAACAACGAGATTCGAGCGGCGAACAGGATGCGCAGGAATAAGTCCCGCCCCAGCGTATCCGTGCCCAGAATGTGCCCGCCCGCTGTCAGCGACGGCGGCAGCAGCGAGCTACCGAAGTCGATCCGGCTGATCTGGTCGCCGATGAACAGCGGCGCGAGCAGGGCGACGCCGTACAGCGCCACCAGATAGACCAGCGCCAGCAGCGCTTTTTTGTCGCGCCAGAGCAGCGCCCACGCAGCCGTCTGCGCCTGATTCCAGGCAGGCGGTTTCTCGATAACGCTCACCTTCATCACGAAGCGTTGGCATCCTTTCCCAGACGCAAGCGCGGATCGATCACCGTGTAGAGCAGGTCGAGCGCCAGATTCGTCAGCACGACCACGATGCCAACCACGAACACGGTCGCCTGAAGAACCGGGAAGTCCCGGTTGTTGATGGCGTCGATTGTCAGCTTGCCGATGCCGGGCCAGCCGAAAACCGTCTCGACGATCACCGCGCCGTTGGCGACGCCGATGAACTGAGCGCTGGCGACGGTGATAATCGGGAAAGCGGCGTTGGGCAGTGCGTGGCGAACCAGCAGCACACGCTCGCTCAAGCCTTTGGCGCGCCCGGTGATGAGGTACTGCCCGGAAAGCTGCTCCAGCATGGTAGTGCGCACCACCCGCGCCAGATAGCCGGTCGGTCCCCAGGTGAGCACGATCAGCGGCAGCACGGCGTGCTGCCAGGTGCCGGAACCGGAAGTCGGCAGCCAGCCCAGCCGCACCGAAAAGATGAGGATCAGGATGAGCGCCAGCCAGAAGCTGGGAACGGTCACGCCGAGCAGCGACAGGCTGGTGATCAGCGAGTCCATAAAGCTGAGCGGGCGCAGCGCCGCCAGGATGCCGATCACCAGCGAGATCGTCAGCGAAATCGCCACTGTGCCCACTGCCAGCACGAGCGTCAGCGGCAGGCGGCTGAACACCAGATCGCTGGCGGGAACCTTCTGCCAGATCGACGTGCCGAAATCCAGCCGCACCGCGCCGCCGAGAAAGCGCCCTAACTGCACCACGACCGGATCGTTAAAGCCGTAGGTCTCGCGGAAGCGCTCGACCTGCTCGTTCGAGGCAAGTTCGGGCAAATAGAGCAGGGCGGGGTCGCCGGTCAACCGTGAGAGCAGGAATACCAGCACGGTGACGGCGACCACCACCAATATGGAGTACAATAATCGGCGCAGGATGTAGGGTGATATGAGCCTATACTCCTCTCAAGAAAGGTCTCTGGTCTCTCCCCAGACCAGAGACCTTTGCCGGTGTGGGTCAGTCAGCCTTCACGACATCTTTCGCCAGGATCAGGTGATCGGGGCGCGGCTGCCAGGTCACACCGTCCGCCAGCTTGTAGATGTACTGCATGTAAACAATCGGGCAGGTGGCGACTACGTGCTCGTACTGGTAGAGCATCACGTCCGCCAGCGCATCCTGCCGCTCTGGACCGGACAACTGGCTGGCGGTGCGGAACATCTCTACGAAGGTCGGGTCATCGACCGTCGAATGAATACCGCCGGGCATGTAGTACGCCTGAATGGTGTAGTAGGCATCGCCGACTTCATTGCCGTGCTGTCCCCAGAAAATCGCCAGGCGGTCGGGCGGCGGAGGCAGTTCGCGGGCGATGGCGAGATGCCGGGCAGGCTCGTTGAGTTCGATATTCAGGTTCAGACCGATCTCGGAAGTCCACTGCACGATGGCAACCATCATCTGGATGGTGATATCGCCCGAACCCGACGAGAGATACACCGTGATCTGATTATCGACCGGGACGCCGTCGGCGCGCGCCGCATCCACGAGGGCTTTCGCCGCGTCGAGGTCGAAGGGATAGACCGGAACATCCGGGCTGTAGCCGACCACGTCCGGCGCAACCAACTGCGATGCCGGAGTCGCGTAGCCGCCGAACAGCTTGTCAGCGATATTCTGCCGGTCGATGGACATGCAAATCGCCTGACGAATACGGATGTCGCTCAGCGGCGGGTTCGGCAGGTCCATGCGGATGAACGGGGTTTCGGAAATGTTGATGGCGACCACGTTGCCGGTGCTGGTGTCGCGCGAATCGAGCGCGGCGGCGATATCCGCTTCGCCGGCATCGACCATCGCGCTGCGGACGGACGATTCATTGCGCCACACGTACACGACTTCGTCGATTTCCGACGCGCCGCCCCAGTAGTCGGGATTCCTGGTCAGGACGATGCGCTCGCCCGGAACCCATTCCTTGAAGGCGTACGGACCCGTGCCGACCATCGTGCGGAAGGCGTGCTCGGTATCCGCCTGGATCGCGGTCGGGGAAGCCATGTTAGCGAAGAACAGCGCGCGGGGCAGGATCGGGAACGGGTCGGGCGTGGTGATGTCGAGGGTGTATTCATCGACTGCCGTCGCGGAAATGCCTTCGGGAACCGTGCCCAGAATGTGCTTGTTGTTATCCGGGTTGAACAGGTAGCCAATGTTCCAGGCTGCGGCTTCGGCGTTGAACGGCGTACCATCGTGGAACATCACGCCTTCGCGCAGGTGAAAACGCCAGGTCGTATCGTCCATCAGTTCCCACGAGGTCGCCAGTTCCGGCAGAATTTCGCCGGTCTGCGGGTCGCGGGTGACCAGCGCTTCGTAGGTGTTGCGATACGTGTTCAGGGCGATGATGGTGCCCTCGCCTGGGTCAAGATTGGGCGGTTCTTCGCCGATGACAATCACCAGTTGGCTGGGGTCCTGGGCTTGCGTCGGCACGGCGATCACGAACGTGATCATCAGCAAAAGCAGTAAAGCGAGTCGTCCCGTTCTTGGCATGTTCAGTCTCCGTGTAAGAAATGCTTTCCATGATGATCTGGCGCTGGCGTTACACGAATTGGACCGGTCGTTTCCTCCTTTCTGTGCACGCCCTCAGTACACGAGCGATTGGGTGGGATGCGGGGGCTAGCTGGAGAAACCCAGATCGCGCGAGATCGCACGCGCAGCGCCCCCAACCTTATCGACCAGATGATCGAAGCCATGACCGGCGAATCGTTCGGACAGACCGGCGATGCTGAGCGCGGCGATGACGAAGCCAGTATGGTCGCGAATGGGCGCGCTCACGCAGACGTGATCCACCAGCATTTCTTCGTTGTCGTGGGCGTAGCCCTGCGCGCGAATCTTCATCAGTTCGGCGCGCAGCCTGTCGGCAGAGGTGATCGTGTTGTGGGTGAGCGGCTTGAGGTCTACGGAAGACAGATAGGTATTGACCGCACTGGGAGACTGATAAGCCAACAGGACTTTGCCCAGCGCCGTGCAGTATGCCTGCGTGCGCCGCCCCAGCGTCGCTGAAACCCGGTCGACCTGGGGACCCGTTACGCTCTTCTGATAGATGATCTGCGTCCCGTCCAGAATGGCGACGTGGAACGCCATGTCCGGCAGGTCGGTCGCCAGCTTGGTCAGGTGATACTGGGCGACGCGGTCGAGCGGCGAATTGCGCAGGTAGCTGAGACCCAGTTCCAGCGCCTTCACCCCCAGCCGGTACGTCCCCGGCGCGGAACCCGGCGCTAACAGCCCCAACTCGCTCAGCGTGGCGATCAGGCGGTGGGTGACGCTTTTGTGGAGACCGAGCCGCCGCGCGACTTCGGTAACTCCCAGCTCCCCTTCCGAATTCATGAATACGTCGAGCACAGAGACGGCTCGGACGACGGTATTCAGAAGATAGTAGGCGTCGTTCTCATGTTCAGGCATGGGCGCTCGGCTCGTATATCGGCATATCGTCTCGTATATCGAGACAGTATCTCGGATATCGAGATAATAGCGCCCGCAAATGGGTTTGTCAAAAAATTGCGTCGGCGGATTTCTGGCGATGAACAGATAAGGGCAAAGCGCTGCTTTGCCCCGGCACAGTATCGAAATGTCAAATGGAGGGAATGATCAGGAGCGGCTTACGGGTTACTGCGCGCGCGCGACTTCGCGGATGGCTGCCGTAATGCGGGCGACGCTGGGGATCGCCAGCGATTCGAGCGGCTCGCTGTAGGCAAACATGGCGCGCCCCATGTTCACGCGCCTGACCGGCGCATCCAGATAGTAAATGCCCTCGTCGGCGGCGAGCGAGGCAAGGTCGCCGCCCCAGCTTGACATATGCGGCGCTTCCTCGACGATCACCAGCCGTCCGGTCTTTTGGATCGACTCCAGCACGGTCGCGGTATCGAGCGGGGAAAGCGTGCGCAGGTCGATCACTTCGACATCGATCCACTCTTTGGCGAGCGTTTCGGCGGCTTCGAGCGCGCGCAGCATCATCAACTGCACGCCGACCACCGTCACGTGGCGACCTTCGCGCATGATTTTGGCTTTGCCCAGTTCCAGCACGCCGGTGTCGTCCGGGACTTCGCCCTTGAGATTGTACAGCCCCTTGTGTTCCAGCACGATCACCGGGTTGTTCTCGCGGATCGCGCCGCGCAGGAGCCCGTAGGCGTCAACAGGCGTGCCCGGCGTGACGATTTTCAGCCCCGGCGTGTTGAGCAGCCAGTTTTCGGCAGTCTGCGAATGCTGCGTGCCGAAGCCAACGCCGCCGCCCTGCGCCGACCGGATCGTCAGCGGGACGACGAACTGCCCGCCGCTCATGTAACGATATTTGGCGATCTGGTTGACGATCTGATCCATCGCCACCGGGATGAAGTCGGCGAACATCAGCTCAGTCACGGGGCGCAGACCGGTGATCGCCGCGCCGAGCGCCGCGCCGATGAACGCCTCTTCGGAAATCGGGGTATCCCACACGCGCTCCGCGCCAAATTCCTCGTACAGCCCCGGCGTCACCTTGAACACGCCGCCCGCGACTGCCACATCTTCGCCGAAAAACACGACGTTCTCGTCGGCGCGCAGTTCGTCCGCCAGCGCGTTACGGACGGCTTCTCGATACGTCAGAACCGGCATCGTGGTTATCCCTCGTAGAATATATCCGTCAGCAGATCGGCTTCGGTCGGGTACGGCTCGTTCTTCGCCCACTCGACCACTTCGGCGATGGAACGCTGGGTCGCGTCGCGCAGCTCATCGAACTCGACCTCGTCAAGCTGTCCGTCGGCGATCATCCTGGCTTTGAGCAGCAGGATCGGGTCGCGCTCCTTCCAGGCATCGAGTTCGCCGGGTGGGCGGTAGGGTCCGGCGTCGGTGCGCGAGTGACCGAGGTAGCGATAGGTCTTCATCTCCAGGAAGGTGGGACCTTCGCCGGCACGGGCGCGTTCCGCCGCCACCTTGAATTCGGCATGAACCGTCTCCACATCCTGCCCGTCGACGGTCACACCCGGCATGTTGTACGACACGGCGCGGATGGACAAATCCTCGACCGGCGTCGTCCATGCCTGCGGCGAATATTCGCCGTAGCGGTTGTTTTCGCACACGAAGATGATCGGCAGCTTCCACACCGACGCCAGATTGAGCGTCTCGTGAAACGCGCCGATGTTGGTGGCGGCGTCGCCGAAAAACGTGACGGAGATCGCGCCGGTTTTCTTGAGCTTGGCGGTCAGCGCCGCGCCCGCCGCAATCGGAAGCTGCGCCCCGACGATAGCGTTGGCGCCCAGCAGCCCGATCGATGCGTCGGTCATGTGCATACTGCCGCCCTTGCCCTTGCAGCAGCCGGACGTGCGCCCCATCATCTCGGCGATCATCGCCTTAACGCTCATGCCGAGCGCCAGCGCGTGCCCGTGCCCGCGATAGGTACACGTCACACTGTCGCCCTTGCGCAGCACCGAAGCGACGCCCGTCGAGACGGCTTCCTGCCCGATGCAGAGATGGGTTGTGCCGCGTATCAGGTTGGCGAGGAACATCTCCTGCAGCTTTTCTTCGGTGTAGCGAATCTCCAGCATTTTGCGCAGAGCGGACATGCGCGCGTCGGCGTCGAACGGTGTCACGTCGACGGTGGGCTTGGGGATGTTGATAACGACCATAAACACAATCCCTCAACGAATTAACGGGTGAATGAGTCAAGTTCCTGCTGGAACACGGCGAGAAACCGCGCCAGAGTCATGCCATCGACCACGCGGTGATCGCCGCTGACGGTCAGATGCACAGTGTGATGCGCGAAAATGCCGCCGGAGAGGATCACCGGGCGCTGCTTCATCGTGCCGACCGCCAGAATGGCGACCTGCGGCGGGTTGATGACCGCCGTGAAGTGATCGACCTGCGGCACAATGCCCAGATTGCTGATCGTGAACGTGCCGCCGCTCAGGTCGGCTGGCTGTAGGCGGTTTTCGCGCGCCCGCGCGATCAGGGCGCGGCTCTCCTTCATCAGCCCTTCCAGACTGAAACGATCCGCCCCCTGCAAAACCGGCGTCAGCAGACCGTCGTCGCGCGAAACGGCGACGGCGAGATGGATGCCGTGATGCTGATACAGATGCCCGTCCTCGAACGTCGCGTTCAACTGCGGCACCTGCATCAACGTGCGAACCGTCAGGTACTGGATTAGATCGTTGATGCGCGGGCGCGGCTCCGGCAGCGCCGCCAGCCGGGCGAGCGCCGCCTCGACATCGAATTCGCCGGTGACGTAGAAATGCGGCGCGTCCTGCGCGCTTTTTTGCAACCGGCTGGCGATGGTCTGGCGCATCCGGCTCAGCGGGATTTCGGTCACGCCTTCGCGCGGCTCGCCGTCAGGCTCGGCTTGGCGTTCCGGGATGGCGGGCGCGGCTGCCTGCCGGTAAGCCTGCAAATCCGCCAGCGTGACCTGCCCGGCTTCACCTGACGGCGCGACCAGCGCCAGATCGATGCCCGCCTGCCGCGCCGCCCGCCGCACTTTGGGCAGCGCCCGAACGCGCGCCGGTCTGTTAGTGCCGTTGGTGGATTGAAGATAGCGCTCCACGTCCTCGCGGATCACGCGCCCACGTGGACCCGACCCGGCGATCCGGGCGGGATCGACCTGATGATTGGTCGCCAGACGGTGCGCCACCGGGCTGACGCGCGCGTTCTCGCTCGCAGGCGCGGCGGGGCTTTCTGCCGCCTGAGTCGCGCGCTCGTCGGCGCTGCCGACGCGGGCGATCACCGCGCCGACCGGGACATCGGTATCTACCGGGTAGAGCAAATCCAGCACGACGCCCGACACGATGCTTTCCAGCTCGACGTTCGCCTTGTCCGATTCGATGACCGCGATCACGTCGCCCTTAGCGACAGCGTCGCCCGGCTTCACCAGCCATTCGAGAATCCGGGCGACCTGCGTATCAAACCCGGCGTTCGGTAAAACGATGTCGGTTGCCATCCACCCTTTCCTTGCTGCGGGCTGTCCGGTTAAACGCCCACTCTCCCGTTACTGCGTTCGGCAGCGGGCACGCGCGGGTTGTTGTACTGCGATTCGGTGTCGCGCACCGCGTTGAGCGGACCGGTAGCGGTGAAATACTGCCGCCCCGTGACCAGCAGTTCTTCGGCGGGGAAGCGGGTGATCACTTCGCACCCCGTCGCCGTGACGACCATTTCTTCCTCGATGCGGGCGGCGCTCCAGCCGTCGGCGGCGGGCCAGAACGTTTCCAGCGCGAAGACCATGCCCTCTTCAATCGTCTCGGTCAGGTCGTAGGACACCATCCGGCTGACTACCGGCTTTTCCCAGATCGCCAAGCCGATGCCGTGCCCGTACTGGAGTCCGAAGGCAGCTTCTTCGCTGGGGAAGCCGAACTCCTCGGCTTTGGGCCACACGTCGCACACGTCGGCGGTGGTGATGCCCGGCTTAATCAGGCTGATGGCGTGGTCGAGGTAATCGCGGCAGCGCTTGTAGGCATCCACCTGCGCGTGCGAGGCGCTGCCGACCACGAACGTGCGGTAATAGCAGGTGCGGTAGCCCATGTAGCTGTGCAGGATATCGAAATAAGCCGGGTCGCCGGGGCGCAGCATCCGATCCGAGAAAACGTGCGGGTGCGGGCTGCACCGCTCGCCGGAGATGGCGTTGACGCCTTCGACGTACTCCGAGCCGTTCGAGTACAGGAAATTGCTGACCATGCCGACGATCTCGTTTTCGCGGGAGCCGGGGCGCAGGTTGCGGTAGATTTCCTCGTAGGCGGCATCGACCAGCGCCGCCGAATGGGTGAGCAGCGAGATTTCGTCCACCGTCTTGATCACGCGGGCACGCTGCATCATCTGCTGCCCGTCGATCACGGCGACGCCCAGGTCTTGCAGCGCGTCGAGAATCGGAATCTCGATCAGGTCGACCGCCAGCGGCGCTTTGTGCAGCCCGCGCTGTTCCAGTTCGACAAAAATCTTCCGGGCAACGTCGCGGGCGCGCCCGGTCTCCGGCGAAATCGCGCCGCGCAGCAGCGTCGGATCAGCCCGGCTGCGCTCCGCGCCGCCCATCCACGGGGCGTACAACTGGTGATGCTTCGCCGCCGAGCCGAAATCCCACAGGATCGGCTCGTCGTTCTGGGGCAGCAGCGAAAACCGCGACATCTTATCCTGCGCCCACGTGCCGATGTGAGTCGAGGTGATATAGCGGATATTGGTCATGTCGAAGCACAGCAGCGCGCCCGCTTCCGATTTCGCAAGCTGCGCCTTGATGCGTGCGAGCCGCTGGGTACGCAGGCGGTCGAAGTTGACGCGTTCTTCCCAATCGACCGCCATCGAGCCATTGGTTCGGATTGACATCGGCATAATTCTCTATCCCTTCCGTATGAAACTGACCGACTAATGCAGGCTCAGCCTAAACACGTTGAGTCACGCCTTGCTGGAAGTAGTTCTCAATGTAATGAAGCATCTCATGATGGCTCACTAGCATTTGTATTTGACTCAGCACCCAGTACTCAGCACTAAATTGCTGGCAGCCGGAAGCCCGCCCGCCGGATGACGTGATCCCGCGATTCGTAGACCAGATCGCGCAGCCGGTTGAGGTCGACGTTGCATAGTTCGCCGCCGCGCTTCATCGGCTTGCCCGCGACGAATACCGAGTCGACATTGCTGGTATCCATCCCCCACACCACCGCGCCAACCGGGTCGTTGACGGGCATGACGTTGATCAGGTCGGTACGCAGCAGGATGATGTCGGCTTCCTTGCCGGGGGTCAGACTGCCCGTTTTGTGATCCAGCCCGTTGGCGCGCGCGCCTTCAATCGTGGCGAATTCGAGCGCGTCGTAGGCGGTCAGCAGGCGCGGCAGGTTAGCCTCGCCCGCCAGCGCCCGGTTGTGGAGCAGCGCGCGCTGCAGGGCGAGGACGGTGCGCATCTGCGTGAACATGTCGTTGGGCACGTTAGTTTCCACGTCCACGCTCAGGCTGGGCTTGAGACCGCGATCCAGAAACTTCTGCGTCGGAACCAAGCCGTGCCCCATCATCATCTCGACCGGCGCAGCCAGCGACACCGTGCCGCCGGTATCGACGATCCACTGGATTTCGTCGTCCGCCAGCGTGGTGCAGTGAATGTACGTCGTGTCCGCCGCCATCAGCCCGGCTTCGCCAAATTCGCCCAGCTTGTGCTTCTTGCCGAACGTGCCGACGCCGACATGCACCGAAATGCGCGCGCCCACGTCACGCGCCAGCTTCCAGTGCGACCTGGAGACTTCGAAGTCGGTGAATTCGGGTCCGTAGGGCGCGAGCGCCAGCGTCAATAACTGGTGACGGGTGGAAAAGTGCGTTTTGGCGGCGCGCACGAACCAGCCGGGCTGGTTGGGTTCCCACTTGCCCCACCAGGGAAAGCCGTAAGCGAACACCGCCCGCATACCCGATGCGTGCAGCGAATCGATCACGGCGTCGGTGTGATCCGGCGACGCCTGAATGTGCGACCAGTCGAGCAGGGTCGTGATGCCCGCGTCCAGCGCGCCCAACGCACTGACGAGATTGCCGATATAGGCATCCACCGGGCGGTAGGACGGCGCGAGCCGCCCCAGCACGTGCGACATGTAGCTGTTGCGCCCTTCCAGCGGCACGTCCGTCCCGATGTTGCGCAGCAGTCCTTCCCAGATATGCCGGTGCGTGTCGATAAAGCCGGGCATGACGATCATGTTGCTGGCGTCGATCACTTCCGCGCCTTCGGCAGTCAGGTTCGGTGCGACCACCGCGATTTTGTCGCCGTCGATCAGCACATCCGCCTTTTCGAACGTGCCCAGCTTCGGGTCGATGGTGATGACCGTGCCCCCCTTGATCAGCGTGCGATGCCCGCCTCCCGCGCCGTTCAGCGAGAACGCGCCAGCGACCGGACGCGCGCCGCTGCCATTGCTGCGCGGATCGACCGTATGGATAACCGGGAGCGTGTAGCTTTTGACCAGTGGATCGGTCGTGACATTGAAGCGGCGGCGAACCTGTTTGTAAGTCAGCTTCGCCAGCGCCCGCAGGTCGTCTTCCTGATACAGGATCAAGCCGACGACGGTCAGCACGCCGACCAGAATCAAGCCGTAGGAACTGCTCAGCCCGATCAGCGGCAGCACGTTGGTGATCAGCGAGAGGAACAGCGCCGCCATCATCGCGCCGGTGAAGCTGCCGCGCCCACCGCCCAGGCTCGTGCCGCCCAGCACGGCAGCGGCGATGCTGCTCAGCGCAAAGTTCGAGCCAACGCGGGCATCGCCCACGCCGACCTGCGCGGCGAGGAACAGCGACGCGACCGCAGCCATGAAGCCGGACAGGATGAAGGCGCGCACGCGGATGCGTTTTTCGGGCGTGCTCAGGCGGCGCGCCGAGCGCTGGTCATAGCCGACGGCACGCGTCGCCAAGCCCTGCCGTGTCCAGTGCAGCCACAAATCCAGCAGCAGCGCCAGCAGCACCAGCACGATGAACGCGACCGGCACGAAGCCGATGCTCGTCATCAGCGCGTCCAGCAGGTCAAAGTTGATCAAGCCCTGCGGCGTGGGGCGGGCGACCAGTGCCAGCCCTTCGAGGATGCTCAGAGTCGCCAGCGTGGCGATGATCGACGGAATTTTGACGACATGCACTAGGGCAGCGTTGACGATGCCGATGCCGATACCTGTGCCGAGCATCGCCAGAATGCCCACCACGATCATGCCACCGTCCGCGTCCGAGGGGATCAGGGTCGAAGCGACGATCACGCACGCGGTCATGATCGCCCCGACGGAGATGTCGAGATCGCCCACCAGCAGCACGAAGACCTGCGCCATCGCCACCAGCGCCAGCGGCAGCGTCGCCAGCAGCAGGCTGTTCAGGTTGAATTCGGACATGAAGGCTTTCGACTGCCCGGACGCATACGTCCCGATCACGAGGATCAGCAGCGTGATCAGGACGATGGATTTCCACGCCTGCCGGCGCCAGAGCTTCCGAAGAAACTCGCGTATCTGCTTATCGCGTTCGCTTTTCACGCCGTTTCTCCAGACGCCATCTCGCCCGCTGCTTCGGCGGTCTGGTCGGCAATGCTCTTGCCCTGGTCAGGACCGCTGGCGTCGAAGCCGAGATGAACGCCTCCGACAATCGCTTCGGTGATGCGCCGCTCGCTCAGTTCCGCCAGCGGGATGTCGTCGATGATCTGCCCGCGCGACATGACCACGACCCGGTGGCAGAATTCCGCCAGCTCGATGGGGTCGCTCGATTTCACCAGAATCGCCGCGCCGTCGACCGCTTTGGCGTGCAGCGCCTCGTAGATGTCAAACCGCGAACGCACGTCCACGCCCTGCGTCGGCTCGTCGCACAGGATGATCTTGATCGAATCGCGCAGGTGGGTGCGGGCAAGCACGACCTTCTGCTGGTTGCCGCCGGACAGGAACTGCACCGGCTGTTCCATCGACGGCGTGCGAATTTTCAGGTCGTCAATCAAGTGGGCGGTGGTCGATTTCTCTTTGTCGCCGCGCACGATGCCGCCGACAGCGAACTGGCTCAGTTCCTGAATGGTGGCGTTGGTGCGCACGCCCAGCACCGGGAACAGCGACTCGCCCTTGCGGTCGCCGGAGAGCAGCATGATGCCCGATTGCAGCGCCCCAACCGGCGAGGTGAGGTCGGCGTGTTCGCCGTTGACCTTGGCGATGCCCTTCTTGGGCGGAATCTTGCCGGACAGGATAGCGAAGAAATCGCCCTGCCCGTTGCCTTCGACGCCGGCGATGCCGAGGATTTCGCCCGGCGCCACGCGCAGCGACACGGGTCCGCAGAATTCGCCCTGCAAGCCGTTCAGCACCAGAATCGGCTGCTCGTCCGCCGAATGTTCGATGCGCGGCGGGAACGCCGACGACAGCGGACGACCGATCATGAGTTCCGCCAGCTTGGCTTCGGTCATGCCCTTCGCTTCGAACGTGCCCTGATGCGTGCCGTCGCGCAGCACCGTGACGCGGTGCGCGACCGAGAGGATTTCCGGCAGGCGGTGGCTGACATAGACGACCGCCATGCCTTCGGCGGCGCGCTGGGCAATCGTGCGGTGCAGCCATTCGACGCCGCTGGGACCGAGCGCGGTCGTCGGCTCGTCCAGCAGCAGGACGATCGGGTCGGAGAGCAGCGCCTTGACGACCTCCAGCATCTGCCGGTCGGTGAGTGACAGCGCTGCCACCGGAGACTCGACAAAAATGTCTTCCAGTCCGAAGCGATCAAGGATATTGATCGCCCATTTTTTGACTTTCAGATAATTGCGCGGACGGCGGTCGCGTGGGGCGGCGAGATACAG
>JADLHH010000468.1 GCA_020848855.1 Anaerolineae bacterium
CGCCCCACCGGTGTGGGAGAGGGACGGCTCACGAATGTGAGCCGGGTGAGGGGTTTTTCAACACCCTCTCAGACCCGACCCTACAGCTATCGGCTGCGGAGACGGTTTTCAGGGCATTATGCAATCGCTGTGCGGCTGACTCGATTGGCGCTTGCCGTTTCCGAATAAGCAGCGTATCCTAAACAGTGGACGCGCCAAACGTCCCGCGATGAAGCTCGCGTTACACCGATGAGGTTGATGGCTTCTATCCAACGTGTTACTGGATAGAAGCCATTTTTTGTTGTTATGGTGAACCAGGAGATGTCCTATGTTTGCCCGGTTGCAGGCGTGGTGGAAGCGCTATCGCAAAGGCAATGCAGCAATACTCCCGGACAGCAGCTTCCCGCATTTTCATGTGCGTCCCGACGATTTTCTTTCGTTCGTCAGGACGCTGGCGAAGTGGATTTGTCTGGGTGGGATCGCGGGGGCGTTTGCGGGAACGGCATCGGCGATTTTCCTCGCCAGCCTTGCATGGGCAACCAGCTTTCGGATTGCCAACCCCATGCTGATTCTGCTTTTGCCGCTGGGCGGGCTGATTGTCGGCTGGGTTTACTACCGCTTCGCCGGGGTGGCTTCGCAAGGCAATAATCTGGTGATCGAGGAAGTCCACGCGAATCAGTCGCACATACCCCTGCGGATGGCGCCTTTCGTGTTGTTCGGCACGGTGTTCACGCATCTGTTCGGCGGCTCTGCCGGACGTGAAGGCACAGCAATCCAGATGGGCGCAAGTCTGGCGGATGAGGTTCGCCGCCTGCTGCATTTATCATCCGATGACCGTCGGTTGATGTTGATGGCAGGAATCAGCGGCGGCTTTGGTTCTGTGTTCGGCACTCCGGTGGCAGGGTTTGTATTTGGCATGGAGGTGCAAAGCGTCGGACGAATTCGCTACGAAGGCATTATCCCGTGCCTGGTCGCATCCGTGATCGGCGATCTCGTGACACGGGCATGGGGCATAACCCATACCCAGTATCCGGCATTGGCTAATGTCGAGGCTGAGCCGCTGCTGCTGATCAAAATCGTGCTGGCTGGCGTGTGCTTTGGGCTGACCAGCATCCTGTTTGTCGAGTTGATCCACACTGTGAAGCGGCTTCAAAGTCGTTATGTGAAGTACCCGCCGGTACGCTCATTCGTCGGCGGTCTGGTTATCATTGGGCTGACATTCATCGTCGGCACGCAGGATTATCTGGGACTGAGTCTGCCGCTCATCCAGCAAAGCGTAACCGGCAGCGGTGTCCCGGCGGACGCTTTTCTGCTCAAGCTGATCTTTACGGCGATTACGCTGGGGTCCGGTTTTCTCGGCGGCGAAGTCACGCCTCTGTTCGTCATCGGCTCAACGCTTGGCTGCACACTGGGAAAACTGCTCGGCGTAGACCCCGCTTTCCTGGCTTCGATTGGTTTCGTCGCCGTGTTCGCAGGAGCCAGCAACACGCCGCTTGCCTGTTCACTCATGGCGTTGGAATTATTCGGCGGCGGATCGGCTTTGTACATCATTGTCGGCTGCGTGATCGCCTATCTTGCTTCCGGGCATCGCGGCATTTACGCGACGCAGATCGTCAACTCGCCCAAGTCGTTTGGCGTGGACATACTCGCTGACGAGAGCCTCAGATCAATCGCCGAGCGTCGCAGCAAGCGGGAAGGCGATTAAACCCGCCGGAGTCACAAAGGTTACTCACCGTATTCAGGTGCTCGCAAGCTCGTTATGCTGTCTGGCGCAGCGTTCGAGCGCCCGCTGGGCTTCGCGCACGTTGATCTTCGGCGCGACATCGCTGAAGAAACGCGCGGCGGTCGCTTCGGCGGCAGCCTGTCCTGCCGCCGACGTGTCATCCAGGTTCAGCGCGTAATCGGCTTCGTCCAGCCCCTCAATCGGCTCCAGCTTGATCTCGGTGACGTTCTCGCGGCGCACGCGCTCCAGATTCGAGCGGCGCTTGTCGGCGTCGGCGGCGCGTCCACCAATGCCCGCCGCCTGATAGTAGTCGCGCAGGCGCGTTTCGAGTTCGATTGCGTAGGTCAGGATCGCGCCGAAGGTGTTCAGTGAAGTCATAGCATTCCCTGTGTAAGCGATAAATGGCTGGACGAACGGCTAAGCGAGCCGCGCCACGATTGAATAGCGGTCTGGGATGAACGCCACGTTCCGATCCACGTCCAGCGTCACCTGGCTCGCGCTGAAGCGGAACGTCAGCGTCAGATAGAACGGCGTCTGCACCATGCGCACCGTGACCGTGAACGTATCCCCGGCTGTCCACACGCCGCTGGCGGCGATTGGCTCCGGGTACAGCATCAGGAAGGGCGGCTGCGTGAAATTGAACGGCGGGGCTGCTCCCGGCTGCCACTCGCCCGCGCCGCACACCAGCCGCTGCTCGCCTTCGGGCAGGGTGAAAGTAATCACCGGCTGCGCGGCGGAAAAGTCGAATGCCACGCGCTCCAGACCGATCGGGTTGGATTCGGCGTGGTAAACACTACCCGAAACCGTCACTGTCGGCGCGGCATCGCCCGCTGGCGGCATCAGCATCAGGCTGGCTTGTTTCTTCTGGAGCGCGTCGTACTCCGCCGCGTTCGCCGGCAGCGGCGCGTCGCCCATCGCCGGGAGCAGACAGTCCCATATCAGGTTCATCACCTGCTGCATATCGCCGACGCCCGACGTGATGGCGAGCACGGCATCCTGTTCCGGCATAACGATGCAGTACTGACCGAACGCCCCGTCCCCGCGATACGCCCCGTGCCGGCAGCGCCAGAACTGGTAGCCGTACCCCTGCGCCCAATCGCTGTTCGGGTCGCTGCCGTTGTCGATCTGCTTCGAAGTCGCCTGCGCGATCCACTCCTCGGACAGAATCCGCCTGCCGTTCCAGACGCCTTTTTGCAGGTACATCTGCCCAAACCGGGCGATGTCCTCGGTCTTGATCTTCAGTCCCCAGCCACCGGTATTGATGCCCTGCGGCGAAAGCTCCCACGTCGCCCCGGTGATGCCCAACGGCTCCAGCAGGCGCGGCTGCAAAAAGTCGAGCAGGCGCGTGCCGGTGATCTTCTGCACGATTGCCGACTGCATGTACGTGGCGATGCTGTTGTACAGGAAGTGCGTCCCCGGCTGGTAAACGACCGGGTGCGCCAGAAAGCCCCGTATCCAGTCGTAATTATCTCGAATATCGGGTTCGGTTTCGTGCCCGGTGGACATCGACAGCAAATCATGCACGCGCATGGCGGCGAGGTTATCGCTCACGGTCGCCGGCAGATCGTCCGGGAACAGGTCGATCACCTTGTCCTCGACCGACAGCCGTCCGTCCATGACCAGCAAGCCGATGGCGGACGAGGTGAAGCTCTTGCTCAGCGAATACAGGATGTGCGGCGCGTCGGAGCGGTACGGCGACCACCACCCTTCGCCGACGACTGCGCCGTGCCGCACCAGCATGAAGCTGTGCAGTTCGTGAATCTGCGCTTCGGCGCTTTCGATGAACGCGAGAATGGTCGCGGAGGAGACGCCCTGCGCCTCCGGCGACGTGCGAGGTAATGAATAGCCCATTGTGAATTGCCTGCCCTTCTATATCACCTGCAAATTCCCCTTGATCTTAACGAGTGAAGAAGGAAGCGCAAGCAACTCATCGGGGTTGGGACTTAGGGTATGGCGTCTGACTTGTTGATGTCGATGTCGCGCTTGCGGATCGCCATACCGCCGAGTGCCTGCATCCCGAAGCGGGTGTAGAACGGCTGCACGGCGGGGTCGCACATCAGGTCGATGTTGGGGATCGCCTTCAGCTTGTCGAACATGCGGCGCATCAGCTCGCTGCCTATGCCCTGTCCCTGATATGCCGCCAGCACCTCGATGTTGGGGATGAAGGCGGAGAGCACGCCGTCAGTGATCATGGTGATGTAGCCGACGACGCTGCCGGTCGCGTCATCGATGGCGAGGACGACGCCATCCGCGCCTTGCAGCGTGCGCAGGTGCGTTTCCGGCGTCACAGTGCGCGACCACCCGGCGAAGAACCCGCCGCGTAAGTGGTCAGCCGTAATGCCTTCGAGGGAATTGGTGTAGACGATCATGAGGTTTGAGGACGAAGAGCTGAGGACTGAGAAGAACTAAAACTCAGTCCTCAGTCCTGTTTTACAGCCAGCGCTCGATCAGAATCTTCTTGTCGGTGTAGAACTCGATGCCGTCCAAGCCCTGACCGTGCAGGTCGCCGAAGAACGATTCCTTCTGCCCGCCGAACGGGAACGACGCCGTC
>JADLHH010000469.1 GCA_020848855.1 Anaerolineae bacterium
ACAGCGCCGCGACCCGGTCGATATAAACACGCGCCGCTGCCGGCAGATCATTCAACTGCCGCGCGCCGCCAATGTCTTCGCGCCAGCCGGCGACCGTCTCATAGACCGGCTTGACGCGGTTCTGCTCGGCGGTCGTCATCGGCATGTAATCGATCACGCCGCCATCGAGTTCGTAGGCGGTGGCGATCTGAATCGTGTCGAAGCCGCTGAGCACGTCCAGCTTGGTCATGACGATCTCGCTGAAGCCGTTAACCTGCGCGGCATAGCGCAGCATGACCGTGTCCATCCAGCCACAGCGACGCGGACGCCCGGTGGTTGTGCCGAATTCGTCCCAGAAATGCGCACCCGTCCCGCGCAGCCGGTCTCCCAGCGCGCCGGATAGCTCGGTCGGCAGCGGACCGGAGCCGACGCGCGTGCTGAAACACTTGGTCACGCCAACCACACGATCCACATACAGCGGACCAAATCCCAGCCCGGTCAGCGCGCCTCCAGATGTGGGCGATGAGCTGGTCACGAACGGGTAATCGCCGTGGTCGATGTCGAGCATCGTCCCCTGCGCGCCTTCGCACAACACCCGCGCGCCGTCGTGCAGGCGCTCGTTGAGGTAGCGCGTCGTGTCACGCAGATACGGACGCAGGCGCGCCGCCGCATCGACGTAGGCTTCGGCGCTCGCCTGTGGGTCGATGGTCTCGCAGCCATCGCGGAGCAGCGCGGCGTTGGCGGTTTCGATATGCGCGTAGAGCGCCTCCGCGAAGGCTTCTACGTCAAGCATCTGCCCCATACGCAAGCCGCTGCGCCCGGTCTTGTCCATGTACGCCGGACCGATGCCGCGCAGCGTCGTGCCGATCTTGTCCGCGCCGCGCGCCTTCTCCGATGCCTTGTCGAGCGCGATGTGCGCCGGCGAGATGATGTGCGCCCGCGTGCTGATGATGAGCCGCTCCGGCGTGATTTCGACGCCGAGCGCGCGCAGGTCGTCCATTTCGCGCACGAGGTTGACCGGATTGATCACCGTGCCGCCGCCGAGGACGCAGACCGCGCGTTGATGCAGGATGCCGGACGGCACCAGATGCAGCTTATACAGCGTCGCGCCGACGTAAACGGTATGCCCGGCGTTGTCGCCGCCGCCGAAGCGCGCCACCACGTCCGAACCCGCCGCCAGCCAGTCAGCGACTCGCCCCTTGCCTTCGTCGCCCCACTGCGCGCCAACCAGAATTGTCGCCGGCATCCCTAAATCCCTTCAGTACCGAGTGCTGAGTACCGAGTGCTGAGTAAAAGCACTCTTAAGCACCCAGCAGCAGCATTCGGATTACCGTTCCTGACTCAGCACTAAGTACTCGGTACTCAGCACTGTGTTTATGTTCCATATGCAGGACCAAGCGCGATGGTGACTTCACGCCTGCCCCACGTTTCGACCTGCCCGTCGGGTCCCAGCGCCAGCGCCGACCCGAACATGATAGCAATCGCAACCGCGTTCGGCTGCGCTTCGAAGATCGGCTTGGCGTGGGCAGCGGCGTTTTCCACACCGGTGATCACCGCCGCGCCGACCAGCCATTCCAAGCCGGGCTTAACCGCGTCCTCGACCAGCCACGCGCCGAACGCCATCGCGCTGTAGTCTTCCAGCAGGATGACCGCCCCGTTGGCGTAAGCGGCTTCAGCGCCTTCCAGCGCCGCGCCGAGCAGCGCGCCGCGCACATCGGCAGCGCTCGCCCCACCCGCGACGACAACCATGCCCGCCTGCGCCAGCTTGTCGCGCAGCGTCTGATCGTCCTCGCCGAACACGTCCACCAGATACCCTGACGGCGCACCGAGATCGGCGATGTCGTCGAGCAGCGCGTCCGGGTCGCCGGAGAGCGAAACGCAGGCGACACCGCCGTCTGCTGCCACGCGACCGAGCGCCTGCGCGCGGATGTCATCATCGACACCACCGGAGAGAATCAACCATCCACGCCCATCGAGCCAGTTGAGGACGCTTTGCGCGGGCATTATGACTCCGGCAGCACGTAAGACGCTACCGCTGTCGAAAGCAGCGCCACACCGAGCGGCAGCGCGTTCTCGTCGATGCTGAAGCGCGGGTGATGATGCCCGTAATACGCCTCGCGCGTCTCATCCTTCGCGCCCAGGAAGAAATACATGCCGGGGATGTCGCCCATGAATAATCCGACATCTTCCGAACCCATCGTGCGTTCGTCGGTGTGGAACGCCTGCTCGCCGACGATGGGCGCGAACAGCCCGCGCAGCCGCGCGCCGACTTCCGGGTCGTTGGCGACCGGCGTCGTCATGCCGGACATGTTGAATTCGGCGGTGCAGCGCATGGCGGCGGCGACGTGCTCGACAATTTCGCGCATCCGCTCCGAGACCAGCTCGAACGCTGCGGCTTTGTAATAGCGCACCGTGCCGCGCAGTTCCGCCGTCTGCGGGATGACGTTATAGGCTTCGCCGGCGTGGATGGTCGTCACCGACAGCACGACCGTGTCCAGCGGGTCGATATTGCGGCTGACAATCGACTGGAACGCCGTGACAATCTGCGCGGCGCACACCACCGGGTCGATGCCGGTGTGCGGCGCAGCGGCGTGGCTGCCCTTCCCGGTAATTTTGATCGTGAAGATGGACGCGCCCGCCATAATGGGACCGTCTGCCACGCCCAGTTCGCCGGTGGGCATGTCGTTCCACACGTGCAGCCCAACCGACACGTCCGGGCGCGGGTCGTTCAGCGCGCCGTCGTCAACCATCGCCTTTGCCCCGGAGCCGATCTCCTCGGCGGGCTGGAAGACGAATTTCACTCGCCCGGCAAGCTGGTCACGACGGGCGGAGAGCAGCTTCGCCACACCGAGCGCAATCGCCGTATGGGCATCGTGCCCGCAGGCGTGCATCTTGCCGGGCACGGTCGAGGCATATTCGACCCGATTCTCTTCGTGAATGGGCAGCGCGTCCATGTCGGCGCGCACCAGCACGGTTGGTCCATCGTGCGCGCCTTCGAGCAAGCCGATCACGCCAGTCTTGCCGACGCCCGGCTGCACTTCCAAGCCGAGTTCGGTCAGTTCGCGCGCGACGATGCCCGCCGTGCGCACCTCTTCGAATGCCAGTTCGGGATGCTGGTGAAAATCTCGGCGGCGGGCGATCAACTCGTCGCGCATCGCCTCGGCTTCGGCTTTGAAGTCAATCGTCATCGAATACCCCTCATGTGCGGCGCATCCGGGCGAACCGGCTCGCCTGTCTCGGACTAGCGCTTAACGGTCGAATGTAATGACGCGGAACGACTCCATGTAGCGCGGGTCGTCCGCGAGTGCTTCCGGGTCATGGTTGCTGCGCTGGCGCTCCGCCATCGCCTCCATGTCGGCGATCTGGCTTTTGTGATGGCGCAGAGCGGCGATTTTGGTTTCGAGATAATCGGTCACGTCAATTTTGATGTTCGGCGCTTGCGTACCGGTGATGAATAACTGTTTGGTCTTGTGAATCGGCAGCTTCTCGTCGCGCTCCAACTGCGGGAAATTCAGGCGGTCGCGGGCAGTCGGGAAGACGGCGGCGCAGGTCGCTTCGCCGATTGCCCGATGATCGGGGTGGTTGACACCGCGATCCCCATAGAAGAAGGTGGTGGGGTCGAGCGTGACAACGATATGCGGCTGGAACAGACGAATCTGGCGCACGATGTCACGGCGCAGTTCCAGCGACGGTGTCAGTTCGCCGTCGGGATAGCGCAGAAACACGACATCCTGCACGCCCAGCACGCGCGCCGCGTTGCGCTCTTCTTCTTCGCGAATCACCACCAGCCGCTCGGAGGTCATGTCCGGGTCAGTGCTGCCTTTGTCGCCGCTGGTCGCCAGCACAAACACGATCTGCGCGCCTTCGGCAGCCCAGCGCGCGAACGTCCCGCCGCAGAAGAACTCTGGATCGTCCGGGTGGGCGAACACACCCATGACCCGCCTGGCTTCCTGTGTCGCCATGAATGCTCCTTTGAATGCCGCTCGGTTTGGCACGTGTCCGCACAGAAGTGTAACAAACCCGCGCCGGAACGTAAACTCCTGGTCTGATAGGGTATCATCATGGCAGAGATGTGGAGGCGGATTATGAGAATTGCTATCGTCGGGGCGACCGGCGTGCTGGGTCGCGCCCTCGTCCCGCTGCTCGCGCGGCACAGCATCCGCGCGCTGGTGCGCACGCCGGATACGGCGCGGCGGCTGTTTGGGGAACACGTCGAAGCAGTCGCGTGTGACCTGCTCGCGCCGGGGATTGGCGCGCGCCTGCCCGACCTGCTCGCCGGGTGCGACGTGGTGATCCACGCCGCGACCGCCATCCCCAGCGATTTCAGCCAGCCCGGCGCGATGGACACGACCAACCGCCTGCGCTCCGAAGGCGTAGCCCATCTGCTGGCGGCGACGCTTCAGGTTGGCGCGAGCGCCTACATTCAGCAGAGCATCGCTTTCGCGCACATCGATTACGGCGACGCATGGATCACGGAAGATACGCCGCTCGACCCGAAGCGCACGGTGGTGATCGAGATGGAGCATCAGGTGCGCGCCGTACCGACCGACCGCCTGCGCTGGTGCATCCTGCGTGGCGGGACATTCGTCGGCAAGGACACGTTTCAGGACGGCACAATTGAGCGGCTGCGCGCCGGGCAGGAAAAGATCGCCTGCGACGGCAGGGCGTTCATGCCGCTGGTTCACGTCGAGGATGTCGCCTCGGCGTTCGCGGCGGCGGTCGAGCGCGCGCCCGCCGGTTCGACGTTCAACATCGTCGACGAGCCGATCCGCCAGGGCGATTACCTCGAACGGCTGGCACGGGCAGTCGGCGCACCGGAGCCGCCGCGCGACCCGGACGCCCCCTGCCTGCCGTCGCACCGGGTCAGCAATCAGGCGGCACGCGAAACGCTTGGCTGGACGCCGAGGCGCGGGGTTATTCCCTAAAGCAGTACAAGCCCGGTATTGAACTCGGCACTCAGTACTCAGCCCTATTCCTGCGCCACGAAGCGGTAGCCGATGCCGTATTCGCTCTGGATGTAGACCGGGTTCTGCGCGTCCGGCTCGATTTTACGGCGCAGGTGCGACACGTAAATGCGCGGGTAGTGATGCTCGCGGGTGTATTCGAAG
>JADLHH010000470.1 GCA_020848855.1 Anaerolineae bacterium
CGCGGGTCAAAGCCGGGGTCAAGCTGGCGCAGGTGAGTCCCCAACATCCCCAGCAGCGCCCAACCATCGTCCTGCACCGCCAGATCGAAGGCTCGCGTAAACAATGGCAGAAACTCTGGCGTCGGCTCAGGTTTGGGCTTTGGCTGCGGCGCAGCGGCACTCGGCGTCGATTCAGTCTTGGCTTTAGGTTTTACTTTGCGAGCGGGGGGGGACGGCTTCAGCAGGTTTTCGACGTAAACGAAAATGTCGCAGGCTTTGACGAAAGCACTGGGCGTCGTCTGCTTTTTGCCAATCCCCATCACAAACAGGCTTTTCTCGCGAATGCGCGTCGCCAGCCGGGTGTAATCACTGTCGCTCGATACCAGACAGAAGCCGTCAACCCGTGCAGTGTAGAGAATGTCCATTGCGTCGATGATCATGGCGCTGTCGGTGGCGTTCTTGCCGACCGTGTAGCGAAACTGCTGGATCGGCTGAATCGCATGGGTGTGCAGCGTGTCTTTCCAGCCGTTCATATTGGCGGTCGTCCAGTCGCCGTAGATGCGCCGGATATTGACGAGTCCATACTTGCCCGCCTCAGCCAGCATTTCGCCAATTAGGGAAGGCTGGGCGTTATCGCCGTCGATCAACATTGCGATATAGCGGTTTTCTAATCCAATCGGGATGTCTGCCAAAGTTGTCTGCATCCTTTGCTTCTTCATACTCCCATCATAACGCAAAACGCCCGCTTTTCGGGCGGGCGTCTTTTTTCAGACAGGCGAAATGCGACCAAACGACGAGGGCACGGCGTGCTGTGCCCCTACAGACGGCGATATTTTGCGGCTCAGGCTTCGAGCTGCGCCAGCGCTTCGGGCGCGAGCACAAACCCGTTCGCGAGCAGATAGTCGAGGATTTGGCGAGCATTGTCTTCCGGCGTATTGCTTTCCGTATCGCAGACAATCTCCGGGTGCAGCGGCTCTTCGTATGGATCGTCGATGCCGGTGAATTCCTTGATTTCGCCGCGCCGGGCTTTGGCGTACAGCCCTTTGGTATCGCGGGATTCGCACACTTCCAGCGGCGTATTCACGTAGATTTCCACGAACTGGTCTTCGCCGAACAGCGCCCGCACGTCGTTGCGCGTGGCGCGGTACGGGCTGATCGC
Organism: Anaerolineae bacterium; assembly: GCA_020848855.1. The sequence goes on from JADLHH010000470.1 coordinate 1,139, forward strand.
CGCGCAGATCACCACGCCGCCGTGCCGGGCGATCTCCGACGCGACGAAGCCGATGCGCCGGATGTTGATGTCGCGGTCTTCCTTGCTGAAACCCAGCCCCTTCGACAGATGGGTGCGCACCACGTCACCGTCGAGGATCGTCATCTGGCGACCATGTTCGAGGATCAGCACCGTCAGCACTTCGGTGATGGTCGACTTGCCCGCGCCGCTCAAGCCGGTGAACCACAGGCACACCCCCTGATGATGGCGCGGCGGGTAGCTTTCGCCGAGGATGCGCGCCACTTCCGGGCGGGTGAACCAGGCGGGCAGCAGACGCCCTTTGTTCAGGTAATTCTCGCGCACCTGCGTGCCGGAGATGTTCGAGGTCTTCGTGCCCGCCGGGATTTTCGAGACTTCTTCATAGCGATCCTCATCGGTCAGGTACAGCAGTTCATGGAACGGGATCATTTTGACGCCCAGCTCAGCCTGATGCTTCTCGACCAGCTCCTGCGCGTCGTATGCTCCGTAGAACGGCTTGCCCTGCGAATCCTTGCCGGGACCGGCGTGGTCGCGCCCGACGATGAAATGGTTCGCGCCGTAGTTGCGGCGGATGATGGCGTGCCACACGGCTTCGCGCGGTCCACCCATGCGCATCGCCAGCGGCAGCAGCGAGAGCAGCACGCGGTCGGGATCGTAATGATTCTCGGTCAGCGCCTTGTAGGTGCGCACGCGGGTATAGTGATCGACATCGCCCGGCTTGGTCATGCCAACCGAGGGATGGAGCAGCAGCACGCCGTCCACGTCGGCAATCGCCCGCTTGGTCAGTTCCTCGTGGACGCGGTGCAGCGGGTTGCGCGTCTGGAAGGCGACGACGTTCGTATGCCCGTACGTCTCCAGCCGCGTCCGTACTTCCGCGGGCGTCAGCCGCAGCGCCGCGAAGTCGTAATGACGCGGCAGTTGCAGCACTTCCAGCCTGCCGGAGATGTTGAACCTGCCCCAGCGCGACATTTCGGCGACCAGCGGGTGACGCAGGTCGCGCGTGCCGAAAACCTTCAGCGCCGCCGCGTCGGCATCCCAGCCATACTTCTCCTCGACTTTCATGATCGCCAGAAGCTCGTTCTTGTCGTTGCGCAGGGCAATTTCCTCGCCCACGAACACGTCGGCGTCGTCGGCAACCGGCAGCGTGATCGGCATCGGAAACAGCGTGCCGTCGGCGAGGTGCATCTCGTGGACGACACGCTCGTAATCCCCCTGCCCCATGAAACGATCCAATGGCGAGAAACCGCCGACCGCCAGCAGTTCCAGGTCGCAGACGCTGCGCGGCGTAAGCTGGAGCGAACGCAGGCGGCTGGCATAGGCTTTGCGCGCGTCCAGTTCGCCCGGCGAAACCAGCAGATTGACAAGCTTGCCGCCATACGGCGCGATCAATGCGGATGCGTTTCCATTCAACATAAGCGATCAGACTCCAAAAGCTAGATGCGGGAAATGGGATTATGCGAAGCAGGATGGCGCGAAGCGCCGTCTCACTGCATGTAATAGGTGGTGTGACAACAACAACAGAAGCAGATTTGCAGGAGACAGGTATTCATCAAGGTGTGCGCCCCAAAACCGAATGCGCAGTATTGTGCTACCAGTTTTTGAAATGTGCAAAAAACCGGGTTCAGCCCGGCTCGGCGGGGCGGAAATGCAGGTTTTCACGCACGATCAGCACGTGCGATGGGGCGAGCGGGTCATCTTCGCTGGTCGATCCGTTCGCCCCCGCTTCCAGACGGTTATGATGTGACGCCGCCGACCAGCGAAATCTCGCGCCCTTCGACAGCCGAACGATAGCAGGCGTCGATAATCTGGGCGCGCACCAGTCCTTCCTGCCCGTTATGAGCCGCCCAATCGCCTGAGCGTATCTTTTCGATGAAGTTGCGCACCACCGCGTTATGCCCTTCGCCGCGCGGCACACGCGGATGTACTTCGGCGGGCACACCAGCAGTGTCGGTGTAGATCGTCAGCGTGTCGTCGGGAGTGTAATCCTGCACCGAAATTTCCGCGCCGCCTTCCGTCCCGTACAGAGCGACGCCGAAGTTGTCGCCGCTGCGGCGGTACGCCGCCCAGCTTGTCTCGACCAGCAGGGTCGTGCCGCCGGCGATGCGCACGAACGCCGTCGCCAGGTCTTCCACTTCGTAGCCACCCGCGCCGATCAGCGTCTGGGTGTCGCCCCGTCCGGCGCTGCCGCCGCGCCCACGCGGTCCGAGTTCGGCATAGGTTGCCGCGCTGACCGAAAGCACCTGCGGCTCACCCAGCAGGTAGAGCGCCATATCGAGGATGTGGACGCCGAGATCGATCATCGGTCCGCCGCCTGCCAGCTCGCGGTTGGTGAACCAGCCGCCCATGCCGGGGATGCCGGCGCGGCGCATCCAGCTTGCTTTGGCATAGTAGACGCGCCCCAGCCCGCCGGAATTGATATAATTCTTGAGCACCTGCACGTCGCCGCGCTGGCGATGATTGAAGGCGACATCCAGCACCCGCCCGGCAGCCGTCGCCGCGCGCACCATCGCTCCGGCTTCTTCACCGGAACGCGCCAGCGGCTTCTCGCACAGGACATGCTTGCCGTTTTCGAGCGCGGCAATCGCTACCGGCGCATGGAAGTAATTGGGCGTCGCCACGCTGATGATGTCGATGTCGTCACGCGCCGTCAGGTCATGATAATCGGTAAACTGGTGCTTGATGTTGTAGGACGCCGCGATCTGCCCAAGCCGGGCTTCAGCCGGGTCAGCAGCGGCGACGACTTCGACGCCGGGCTGCTGCAGATACGCCTTGACATGCGTTTCTCCAGCTCCGCCCAGCCCAACGACGCCGACACGCAAAGGTACTGTTTGCATAGTAATCATCCATCTGGCTACGTGCATCACTCACAGACGCAGTATTTTAGCAGCAAGCGGCATACTTAAGGAAGATTCCACCACAAGCGCCGATATCGGCGGTATAATCGGGTAATAGAATAAAGAAAGTACAAATAAATGATTGAAATACAGCGCCCGTTCAGCCGAACCATTGCCCTCGACAGTGGGCATATTATTGGCGCGTCGGTAGTGACGTATCGCCGCCTCTCGGACATGCGCGGCTGGTTCGCCGACGCTCAGGCGGAAGCGGCGCTGCTGCCGGAAAACCCGCTGATCTACGAAGTGCATTATGGGTACAACACGCCAAGCGTCGACGGTCAGCTTGGCTTCGGCACGACCATCCTGTACCCCGGCACCATCGGCGGCGAGTATTACATGACCAAGGGGCATTATCACCGCAAAGCCGACCGCGCCGAAATCTACTATGGGCTGAGCGGTGAAGGCGAACTGCTGCTGCAAACGCGCGACGGTGAGACAACCGTCCAGCACATCTCGCCCGGCGTGGTCGCTTACATCCCGGCGTATCACGCGCACCGGACGATCAATACCAGCGCGGAAACCTTCGTGTTCCTCTCGATCTACCCCGCCGACGCGGGCAACGACTACGAGAGCGTCGCCGCCCTCGGCTTCGCGTCGCTGCTCGTCGAGCGCGACGGTAAGCCAGAGCTAATCGCCAGCCCGCGCTATCACGCATGAACCATGCCGATCACGTCAATCTGATTCGCGGCGGAGTCGTCCCCGGCGTCTGGGCAGATTGCGGCTCCGGCGGCGGCGCGTTTACGCTGGCGCTGGCAGATTTGCTGGGCGGCGGCGAAATCTACAGCATCGACCGCGATCGCCGGGCGCTCGACGAGCAGCGAGCGGCGATGCGCGCCCGCTTCCCCGACAGCGCCGTCCACTACCTGACCGCCGACTTCACGCAGTCGCTCGACCTGCCGCCGCTCGACGGCATCGTCATGGCGAATTCGCTGCACTTCGTCCGGCACAAAGAGCCGGTGCTGAAGCGGATATATAGTTATCTGAAACCGGGCGGGCGGCTGGTGATGGTTGAGTACAATGTTGACAGCGGCAACATGTGGGTGCCGCACCCGTTCTCGTTCGAGACATGGCAAACGCTCGCGGGGCAAAACGGCTTCGCCAACACGCGCAAGATCGGCGCGCGCCCCAGCCGCAACCTGCGCGAAATTTACAGCGCGTTGAGCATCAAAGCGGAATGAACCAGCGCTACAGCGTCGCCAGCGCCAGCGGATCGGTTGTCGGGGCGGGGCTGCCGCCTGCCGGTTCGGCGGAGATGGCGACGGCAGCAAAATCGGTCAGCGGCTCGTCCATGTGGATGATCAGCGAGCCGACGCCGTGTTCATTCAACTGGAACACCCCGGCGCTGATCGGCTCGGAGCCGCGAATCAGCCAAAGCTGGTAGGCGCGGTCGGCGGGCAGCGCCGGCAGTGTGTCGGAATACAGCAGCGCGGTGTCGCTCTGGGGATTCCACAGGACGGTCGCCAGCACGCCGTTCTGGTCGCCGCTGGTGGACACCAGTTCGAGGCGTTCGGCGCGCCC
>JADLHH010000471.1 GCA_020848855.1 Anaerolineae bacterium
ATCAACGGCTTGCACAACGCCTTCCTGCAAAAAGAAGTACGTCCGTAAATCGTTGACCTCTAAAAGCGTATTTTCCACATTCGTGTTCCGTTAATCTAAACTATCAATTATTCTTCGTAGGGGCGTTCAATGAGGGTGTCTAAAAAGTGATCTAACCCCCTCATCCCCTAACCCCTTCTCCCACGCAGGCGGGGAGAAGGGGATCGCCGCCCCTCGCCCCGTTTTACGTGGGAGAGGGGGCAGGACGCACAGCGTCCGGGGTGAGGGTTTTTTCAACACCCTCATTGAACGCCCCTACGGCGCTGTCTCATTCGCGTATATTCGCGTTTTGCAGGGGCGCAGCACGCTGCGCCCCTACCTTTGCGTCTTTGCGTCTTCGCGCCTTTGCGTTGAATCGCTTTCTTCTGGCATTTCCTTTAGTGCGAATACGGGTCGGCGGCGTCGCGCAGCCCGTCGCCCAGGAAATTCAGCGCCAGCACCGAGACGACCACGCCCAGCGCCGGCGTCAGCAGCCAGGGAGCGGTCGCCACCGCCCGGATATTCTGGGCATCCTGGAGCAGCACGCCCCAGCTTACCACCGGCGGGCGCAAGCCCAGACCGAGGAAGCTCAAGGCGGTCTCCGCCAGGATCATGCCCGGTATCGCCAGCGTGATCGAAGCGATGATATGGCTGTAGAATGCCGGCAGCATGTGTTCGAAGATCACGCGCATCTGGCTGGCGCCGTCCAGCCGCGCCGCCATCACGAAATCCTCGGTGCGCAGCGCCAGAAACCGCCCGCGCACCACCCGCGCCAGCGCCGTCCAGCCGATCAGCGACAGGATGACGGTGATGGCGAAGTAGATTTGCAGCGGACCCCACGACAGCGGCAGCGCCGCCGTCAGACCCAGCCACAGCGGGATGGTCGGCAGCGAGCGCAGAAAATCGATCGTGCGCTGGATCAGGTTGTCGAGCCAGCCGCCGAAGTAGCCCGAAATCCCACCCAGAAAGATGCCCAGCACCAGGCTGATGATCACACCGACCAGCCCGATGGTCATCGAAACGCGCGTGCCGTAGATCATCCGGCTGAACACGTCTCGCCCCAGCGAATCCGCGCCCATTACGTAGATGCGGTCGCGCGGCTTGGTCGGACCGAACAGGTGGATATCGGTTTCGAAAATGCCCAGCAGCCTGTACGACCAGCTATGCACAAACAGGCTCACCGGGATTTTCGATTCCGGGTCGGTTACGAAGGTGCGACGCAGCGCCTGCTGGTCGATCTCCACCTTGTAGTCGTTGACGTAGGGGCTGAATACCAGCCCGTCGGTTGTGTCGAACAGGTGGATCGGCTGAGGCGGCGCGTAGGTGTAACGCGCGATGTAATCGCTTGGGTCGTAAGGCGCGAAGAATTCGCCGAACAGGACAATGAGGTAGATGAACGCCAGAACAATGCCGCTGAACAGCGCCAGTTTGTGCCGCCGGAAGCGCCACCAGATCAACTGCCACTGCGAGGCGACCAGCACGCGGGCGTCGCCATGCACCACCACTTCGTCGTCGGCAAGCGCAACGTCACCGGGCGGTTCCGAGGCGGCAAGCCCGCCGGTTTCCTTGTGTTCCAGTTCCATCATGTCACCTTGCCACTACGCGTACCGGATGCGCGGGTCGACCAGACCGAGCAGGAGATCCGAAATCAGCGTGCCGAGCATGGTCAGCACGCTCAACAGCAGGATGAAAGCGCCCGCCAGATACATATCCTGTGACAGCAGCGAGCGGAGCAGCAGCGGACCGACCGTCGGCAGGCTGAGGACGACCGCCACGATGATCGACCCCGAAACCAGCCCCGGCAGCACCCAGCCGACCGTGCTGATGAATGGATTGAGCGCCACCCGCACCGGGTACTTCAGAATCACGGTGCGCTCCGGCAGCCCTCTGGCGCGCGCGGCGACCACGTAAGGCTTGCGCAGCTCGTCCAGCAGGTTCGCCCGCATCACGCGGATCAGGGCAGCCGTCCCGCTCAGCCCGATGATGATCACCGGAATCCACAGGTGGCTGAGCAGATCGACAAACTTCGCCCACGACCAGCCCGCGTTTTCGAACGCCGGCGAGAACAGCCCGCCGACGCTCTGGTTGAAGTATTTGAAGGCGATATACATCAGTACCAGCGAGATCAGGAAGTCGGGCACGGCGACTCCGATGAATCCGACAAAGGTTGCCAGATAATCGCCGGGGGAATACTGCTTCACGGCGGAATAAATGCCGATTGGCAGGGCGATCATCCACGTCACCATCAGCGTCGCCACCGAAAGCGCCAGCGTCATGCCCATCCGGCTCCAGACGACTTCTTCAACCGGGCGGTTCCACTCGAACGACTGCCCGTAGTCGCCTTTCAGCAGGATATTGCTCATCCATTTGGTGTACTGGATGAACACCGGCTGGTCGAGACCGTACTGCTCGCGCAGGCTGTCCAGCGCTTGCTGGTTGATGGTCTGCCCATCCGCCGCGATGTTTGCCAGATACGAGGTCAGAAAGTCGCCGGGGGGAAGCTGGATGATGGCGAAGGCGACGACCGAGACGGCGAACAGGGTGACGACCAGCGAAATCAGGCGTTTAATCAAAAAACGTACCATAAACCATTTTCCTTATTTGGGTTGTGCCCCCGTCGTCACGACGAAGGCACAACCGCTTACTGCTGGTGCGTCGCTATTCCGAGAAGAAGTAGGTTTCCGGGTTCGTCGGCGCAGGGCTGGGGTACAGATACGCTTGCAGGATGGTGTCCGGCACGTTGTGCATGTTGTCCTTGACGATGCCGTAGCCATTGGACGGCAGCGAGATGCCGATTACGTAGAACTGGTCGGCGGCGATTTGCAGAATCTGGCTCATCAGCTCGTTCTGACCTGCCTGATCGGCGGTGGCGCGGAGCTGGGTGTACAGGTCCATCTGCTGCCGGACCGCTTCCGGCGGTTCTTCGGCGCGCTCGTCGCTGGGGTTGTTGTACCAGTACTGCCACGCTTCGCCGTAGTTCGACTCGTTCGAGAAGGGGAAGTACCAGCGCGGCTCGAGGATCACTTCCAGACCGCCGTCACCTGCCCAGATGTTGGCGTCCTGCAGGTTCGCCGTCTTGCGGTCGTAGAACACGGTACGGTCTTCGACCACCTGCTCCAGCTTGATGCCAACGTCCGCCCAGTAATCGGTGATCAGTTCGAGAACGTCCGTCCATTCCGGGAACAGCGTCGGGATGACTTCCAGCGCGATCACCAGCCGTTCGCCGTTGGGCATCAGCCGGAAGCCTTCGGCATCCTTGTCCGGCAGGATTTCATCGAGCAGGGCATTCGCCTGATCAGGATCGAACTCGGTGAACTGCTTCGCCAGTTGCTCGTTGTACAGCGGCGACTGCGGACGCGGCGCTGCCTGATACGGCTCGCCCTGCCCCACGTACACCACGTCGATGATTTCCTGACGGTCAATCGCCATCGACAGCGCGGCGCGGAAATCGTGGTTCTGGTAGATTTCGCGCTTCATCGGGTCGAGATTGGTCAGGTTGAGGGCGATAACCATGACGTTCGAGCTGCTCGGCACGGTCTCGTAGAAGTGATAGCCACCCGCTTCCTGATTATCGAAGAAGACGGCGCGGTTGGTATTGGTGGCGATGTGACGATCCTGCATGTCGATCTCACCGTTCAGCGCTTGCAGCACCAACGTTTC
>JADLHH010000472.1 GCA_020848855.1 Anaerolineae bacterium
CGCCGGTGGCGAAGTAATTCCACAATCGAAACACACACCGTAGGGGCGGGTCATGACTCGCCCCTCCAATTTCTCCACACGCCTACTTCAACGGCGCGAAATACGTCCGGTTCCACACGCTGTCGACCGGGTTGGTCGTCCCCTTGCCGGGCATGACCGCGATCTGGTAATCGGTGTACGAGCAGTCATTCACGTTGTTGTCGTAAGCCGGGTTGAAGACCATCAGGTACATGCGCTCGTAGTTGTTGGTGTTGATGCCGCCGCCGCGTCCCAGCGCGAACGCATCCAGCCCGCTTTTCTGCAGCCCAATCGCCCACAGCTCAAGCCGGCGGTTCGAACTGCGCAGCTCGACATCGTATACGCTGCGCGGCGCGCGGAATTCGAAGTAATTCGCGCCCAATTGCTGCACGCCCGAACCGCTTTCGCCATACGTCCATACGCCGGGCGCGGTGATCGAGTTTTCCAGCCACACCGTCGCGTTGAAGAGCGGCGCCAGCTTATAATCGCGGGCGAGGTTCTTGATGCGGTAACGCGCCACCTCAAGCGGGACAGTCGTGCCGAAGCCTTCCAGCAGATTATCCAGAGCGTCGAAGCCTTCGTAATCGGCGATACTGCGCCACAGTTGCTGGACGGTATCCTTGCCGAACTCGTCGGTGAGGAACTGCATGAACGTCCACTCGCCGTACATGATGCTTTCGTTCTGGGCGGTCGTGCCCAGGCATAATTCGGGGTAGTCGAACGCGGTGGCAACGTAGCCGGTCGCGTCCTGATCCGTCCCGCCGGCGACCGTCTCCATCCACGTCGACGTGGCTTCTGCCAGCCAGTGATGCGGCTCCGCGCCGTCGAACCCGAACTGAATGGCATGATGGAGTTCATGGAACGCCGTCGCGCGCATCACCGTGACTTCGTTCTGATCGCGCGAGAATTCCACCGCGTCGAAGTCGTTGTCGATGGCGATGAAGCTGGTCGATGCATATTCCTCGATCCCCGGCGTGTTTGGGTTATCGCCCACGAACACTTCCGGCGACGTGAAGCCGAGCGCGTCCTCGCCCGTGCCGATTGAATCCATGATGTACACGTCATACAGATTGTTGCCGCCCATCACATCGTCGGTGGGCGGCGCGGGCCAGCCCATCTGGTCGATCTCGATGCGCCAGGCATCTTCGAACGCCTGGACGATGGAATCCACAAACGCCGGGGTGGCGGCGTCGCCACCGCTGCGGGTGAAGTGGAAGCGGAAATGATCCGAATCGACCGACTGGCGCGTGCCGCTCATGTCGATCCCGTATTCGAGGATGCTGTCGCCTCCGATGGTGATTTCGAGTTCGAAACGCCCGCTGGTCGTCGAGTCGTAGCGCTCCACGTTGACGCGATAAATGCCGTCTTCCCGTGCAATGTAGGCGATCCGCGATTCGCGCGTGCCCAGGGTGGCGTCGTCGTTTTCGGCGACCAGCTCGCCGCTGGGGCTGTAGAGCCGCAGCACAGTGTCGAGGTCGCCATCCGGCACGGTCGTCGTGATCACGACGGCGTCATCCAGCTTGAGCAGAAACTTGTATGACTGCGTATCGGTTGTCGAATTCAGGCGACCGCTGTACGACTGCGTCTCCTGCGCCTGGGCGATGCCCGCAGCGGCGAAAAACAGCAGGACAATCCAGATTCTTTTGAGCATGAGGGGGATACATTCCTGAACGAAGCTCGGCGTCTATCGTCATTATAGTGCAAACCGCCCGCTGTAAAGGGTATTCACAGCGGGCGCTCATCCAGGATTACGAAATATTTACAGGTTCTTTATTTTGGCATCTCGGCGGTTGAAACTCAGCACTCGGTGCAGCGCACGTCGTCCACCCGCTGCCCGCTCACCAGCCCGGCGAACCAGTCGCGGAAGCGCACGCCGTTGACGGCTTCGCTGTAGAAGCGCTGCGTCGGCGTGATGCAGTGTTCGCCGCCCGGCGCGACGAACCCGCTGAAGTTGGCGCTGCGCTGCAAGCCGTCCAGGCTGCCGAGCATAGCCAGCGTCCACGCTGTCTCCGCGCCCATGATGGTGTAGTAGTTGATCTGCACGCCGTCGTTATAGCTGGTGTACTCGCCAAAGGTGGCACGCGGGTAGCTGCGGGCAGCGCTGGCATACAGCGACGCCACGAACTGGTCGGGCGAGGTGCGGCGGCTGCGCACGCCCCACACGTCGAAGCCGCCCCATACCGAATTGATCACGCCGATCCCAGCATCGCCGAACTGAGCGAAGCGGGCGCTGCGGTAGCGCCGGGCGATGGTCGGCGTGTGGTAGATCGAGCCAATCGCTCCGGCGCTGCACCCGCCGACTACCACGTCGGTCGGGCGCGGGTAGTTGGCGAACGTCCAGTCGAGCGCGGCGGTCGCGTCGATTGCCCCGACGTGCTGCACCGTCCCGGTGGCGTAATCGACCGCCTTCGTCCCCAGATGATAGTCGCCGGTACAGTACATGATGAAGACGATGGTGTAGCCTGCCAGCGGATTTTCGGGATTGCCGGCGTCGAAGATGCCCTGACTATACGCAGCCGCTTCGCCGCCTTCGACCACCTCATCGAACAGCCCGAAGCCGGGCGCGCAGGTGGCGTCGTTCCAGCACGCGCCGCCGCCCTCGAAGTAGATCAGCAGCTTTTGCGGGTCGCCGCTGCGCACGAAGAAGGTGTACGGCGTGCCGCGCGCGCACACGGCGTCGCCGCCGGGCGTGACCGGCATCCACTCCTGTGCCGAAGCGAGACCGACGCCGAGCAGGAGCAACAGGAAAGCGAGGAAGATCGGTTGTCGCATAGCATCACTTTCTCTAACGCAAAGACGCAAAGGATAAAAGAAAGGCGTAAAGTCAGATAGACGGGATTGGGCACGATATATCGTGCCCCTACGTCCTATACCCACGTTTTGACCGCAAACAGATTTCTTTCCTTTGCGTCTTGTTCTTACCCTTTGCGCCTTTGCGTTGAATCTTTTGATCACTTCCGAAACTGCGTATGCTCCCATTCGGAGAACAGCTCTTGCAGCCGCAGCCGCTGATACTTCCCGGTCGACGTGACCGGAATCTCCGTGCCGACCACGACCGCTTTGGGTGATTTCTCGAACGTCATGCGCGCGCGGCAGTGGGCGAGGATGGCGTCCACCGAAACCGCCGCGCCTTCCTGTAAGACGATGTACGCGCCGACCTCCTCGCCGTAGTAGTCATTTTTGAAGGCGACCGCCAGCCCAACTTTCACGCCGGGGATTTCCAGCAGCACTTCCTCGATGTCAAACGGGCTGAACTTGACGCCGCCCCGGTTGATCAGCTCCTTGATGCGCCCGGTGATGAAGAAGAACTGCCGCCCGCGCTCGTCCACCTCGTAAAAACCCTCGTCGCCGGAGCGAAACCAGCCGAACTTGAACGTCTCAGCGTTGGCGTCCGGGCGCTGAAAATAATACTTCATCACGTTGTGCCCGCGTATGCAAATTTCGCCACGCTCGCCCGGCTCCAGACGCTCGCCTGCGCCCAGCGCGTCGAAGATCGCCATCTCGTTCGGCTCGATTGGGCAGCCGATGCTCGGATAGCCGTAGTCGAGCAGCCAGCGGCGGTGTTCGTCCCACGACAGGTCAATCGGCAGGAAGCAGGAATAGCAGGTCGTCTCGCTCAAGCCGTAGCCGTGCAGCACGGTGATGCCGAATTTGCCCTCGAAGGCTTTCACCAGGCTCATCGCCAGCGTGCCCGCCCCGCACACGATGTGCCGGAAGCGCCGCAGGTCGGCAGCGGTCACGCCATCGCCCCACATGGATTTGCCCGCCGCTTCCTGCTGCTCGGCAAATTCCAGTGAGAATTGCAGCAGCGTTGGCACGACACTCACGATTTGTACGCCTTCGCGGGCGGCGCGCTCCCAGAAATGATGGCTGGTGTAGGCGCGGTTCAGTACCGTCGAGCCGCCCACGAACAGCGGCGTCATAATCGTCACGACGATGCCGTTGACGTGATGGATCGGCAGCACGCACATCATACGCTGGTTGCCGGTGATGCCCTGCCACTGAGCGATGCCCTGCGCGTCGACCAGCAGATTGTACTGCATGAGCACGACGCCTTTGGGCGCGCCGGTCGTGCCGCTGGTGTAGACCAGCAGCGCCTCGTCGTCCGGTGTCGGACGTTCGTCGGTGGACATGAACGTATCCGGGCGGTTGGCGATCTCCTGCTCAAAGTTCAGGTAGTCGTCGCACGGCGTTCCGCCGACTTCGATAATCTGGCGAACGTTGGGCGCGCCGAGACCCTCGTCGCTGCCGTGAATGATGCGCTCGGCACGCTCCAGATATTCGGCGCGGGCGAAACAGACTTTCGCCTCGCTGTTGCGCAGGATGAAGGCGATCCGGCGGTCGTCTTCGGCGACGTTCTGGGGCGCGACCGCCGCCCCGATCAGCCAGCAGGCGAAGTAGATGATCACCGTGTCGATGTGGTTGTAGGCGATAGTCGCCACGCGGTCGCCGCGCCGCACGCCGAGGTCGTCGTACAAAAAGCCCGCCGCCTGATGCACCTTCGCATTGAACTGGGCATAGGTCAGTTCGGCGCGGCTGCCGTCGGCGTCGTAGGTGATGATGAAGGGCTTGTCGGGCGTGACGGTCGCGTGAAGCGACAGCAGGTGGCGAATGTTGCGATACGGGACTCGATAGTGCTGTGGCGGCACGCCGTTGACCGTCCGCGCCGCCCGGATGTTGGCAGCCGTCGTATCGTTGAGGGTCACAGGATTCGCTCCAAACAACGTCTCTTTGCTCGTATTATAGCGTGCGGAAATGATACAATGGGGTAAGTTGAATGGGAGATTCGGCGCATGTCTGCCCAACAGGAACGACTCTACACAGTCGAAGAATTCGAGAAGCTCATTGCCCAGCCGGAAAACCGCGAGCGGCTGTTGGAACTCATCGACGGGGAGATTGTCGAGAAAATGCCCACCGAA